>NZ_QSIG01000022.1:0-58837 GCF_003468525.1 Prevotella sp. AM34-19LB
ATCCGATGATACTGCTGCATCTCTGACCCAGTGTTGAGTCGATAACGGGTGAAAGCATGGAGTCAAATTTCTCCATGATTGAAAAAATTCCTCCAAAAGGTGTGAGTTTCTCAGATTTTATTTGTACCTTTGCCATGTCTTGTTACGATTTTCGCTTGTTTTCTAATTGCAACACTAAGATAAGTGAAAAATCTGACACGGCAAAATCCTGGGCAACTTTTTGTTGCTCAGGAACTTATAAATAAAGTTAAATTATAGTGTTGCGGAATTAAGGATCATATAAACGATATGGAAAAACATTAATCCCTTGTTTGATCGACATGCAACAACCCAATATCGTGTAAGAATAATTCTACATCCAAATCTTTATACTTAAAGACCCGAAAAATAAGGGAAGTAGAGATTCAAAATTTTCCCTTAAGGAAAAATAAAATTATCCTTAAGGAAAATATATTTTCCTTAAGGGTAGAAATATTTCTCCTTAAAGATTATTTTGGTTTTCTGAAACTTGTAATGATATTTGAAAATAATAAGATTCATATCCAAGCAAGCGCCCTACCCTCTGCTACTGCTTCAACGAACCATGAATTTTCGTGAAACTATACGCCAGAGAATTCAGGAACAGGAAAAGACCCAGCAGCCAATAGCCCCAGGAATCTGCATCCCACGCCCAAACTACACCTCCTATCAGCAGCAGATTCAGAAGATGAACCACCAGATGCCTGCCAGCCAGGAAACTCAGGCGATAGCCATAATGAGCACGACAGAAGACAAAGACTCCTACCGACTCCAGAACATAGGCGACAACAATACCTGCTCCCAAACCATCCAGACCATACCATAGATAGCCGAGGATTTCGCAGACGATGAGCAATAATACGCAACAGCATTCCTGAACCAGAAATATCCGAGCCTCACCCCTAGACAAAGGTATATACTCCAGCGGCAGATAAAACGCCTTCCACAACAACCCCGCTGCAGCAATCTGAGTCATACCCAAGACACCCAGGAACTGGCTGTTGTATAATAACGGTATGGCTATAGGAAGCAACAGGATAATGGCAATGATGATGGGACCCATCAAGAGAATATTCATCTCTAACTGTCTGTTTACAACCAGATTACGTTTTTCTGCCTCGACCATACCACTCTCCTCACTCTTTACGGCAGAAAGACGGGGATAATAATCGGTTTCCATCACCGAAAAGATCATACCACCATACACCAGCACCAGAGTAATACCGGAATTGAAAAGACCCACCTCGGCGAGATCTCCCTGCTGATTGAGAAAGGCTCTTACCAGAAATTCTGCCCCACTACTCATCATTCCAGCCAAGACAAACGAGAGTCCCAGACGAACCATCGGGAACGCTTTAACCAACTGGCTCTTGGAAAAGCACAAGCGAAACGGCTTTTCCTTACGTGAAAACCAAAAGGCAAGAAACCATTGACCTAATGCCAACAGAAAAAGTACGACGAGAATCCCCTGCTCTCCGAAGTAGCCATAGATGGGTACAGAAACCAGCAAAGACAAAAGCGCCAATAAAGAAGACTGCACCGCCAACGCCTTGAGTTTACCCAATCCTTTGAGAATAGCCGTCTCGCCACCAGCTAATATGGTAAAGAAGATGGTAGGAGCCAGCAAGATGAAATGCAGGGTATGATTTCCCCACGAAAAAGTGAAGAGATTAAGCAAGGGTCCTAAAAGAGCACAAAGCAAAGCACCCAGAAGAGCAGAAAGCAGACTGAGTGAACGGACCTGAGCAACAGCCTGGTCTATCCCGTTTCCGGAATCTGCCTCAGAAACAACCCTTACGCCACTGGTAGGAATACCGAGATTGGAAGCAGAAGAAAGAAAATTGGAAGTAGAATTGAAAAGAGACAGCAATCCCATACCTGAAGGTCCCAGGAACATAGCGGTAAATTTATTCCTGACTACGCCAACGAGCATAGTCAGCCCCTGTACTCCTCCAAACAATCCGGTATATTTCAATATATGCGAATAGCTGTTCTTTTCAGAATCCAGTCTTTCATCCATTTTCTTAGTCTTTCCCATAATACTTTAACGCAAATCCAGGATATAAAAAAAAGGCCGACACCCTTGATAAGAGTAATCGACCTTTATACTTTTCAATCTCCAAAGAAGATTCTTTTAGAAGATTAAGCCTCAGCTGGAGCCTCCTCTGTAGCCTCAGTCTCAGCAGCAGCCTCTGCAGCAGCAGCAGCCTTCTTCTCAGCTACCTTCTTAGCGATTGCCTCGTTCATCTTCTTCTCAGCCTCGAGCTCCTTAGCAGCAGCTCCTTCTTAGCCTTAGCGTCGCCCTCGCGAACAGCAGAAACCTTAGCGTCCTTGCCATTCTTCCAAGCGTCGAAACGCTTCTGAGCCTCAGCATCGTCGAATGCGCCCTTCTTAACGCCACCCTTGAGGTGCTTCATCAAGTAAACGCCCTCGCCCTTGAGGATGTTGCGAACTGTGTCTGTTGGCTGTGCACCTGTCTCTACCCAGTAGAGTGCGCGCTCGAAATTCAAATCTACAGTAGCAGGATTGGTGTTAGGGTTGAAAGTACCAATCTTCTCAGTAAATTTACCATCACGTGGTGCTCTAACGTCAGCGATTACGATGCTATAGAAAGCATAGTTCTTACGACCGCCGCGCTGCAATCTGATTTTTGTTGCCATTTTTAAAATCTAATTTTAATTTATTATTAATGAGGTTTGAATTTTATGCTGTCATCTCGTGACAGCGGGTGCAAAGGTACTACTTTTATTTGGTACCCACAAATTTTTCTCCTATTTTATAGGCTTTTTTAGCATTTCTTTTAAGAATCAGGGCTTTATCGGATGCGATCAGCGGCTCTAACCAGCTTTTCGTCATCATTTACGCCCTTATATGCCATTGCGACAAGTATCAGGCTGACGATTGGAAGACAGGCAGCAAACTCGAAGCCCATCTTGCCCTGAACCTCTGGAATTGGAATGATACCCAAGAGAATCAAGACATAATCTATCACCCACAGTACCTGAAGCAGCATGGTACATTTGCAGATACTCATCTGTATCTTGCGGTTCTTATAAAGGAATATCGTTACCAACGATAAGATTGCTGTTACGCTGAGCAGGACAAACAGAGGGATGCAGGTGGCAGAGATAGCAAGACCGCCCTCGCCTGTCACCACACCCAGATTGTAAACCATACTGTCTGTTCCCATTCCCTCTGGCTCTATACTGCCGATTGGGAAGAACAGCCCCAGCGCACATACAATAACAGCTAAAAGCAAAAACAGGGTTTGTTTACGCTGTATCATAGCTCTACCTGTCTTGTTTAGAGTTCATCCTCATCAGAAGAGTGAACTGGCATACTTGGATCACGCCAATAAATGCTCTTCTCTACAAACTCCTCTGTAGCAATCAAAGTTGGCTTTGGCAACTTCTCATAGAAACGAGAGATCTCAATCTGCTCACGGTTCTCGAAGACCTCTTCCAAAGAATCGTTGTAAGAAGCAAACTCAGAGAGTTTCTTGCTCAAGTCCTGCTTAATCTCAAGCGAGATCTGGTTAGCTCGCTTAGCGATGATTGCAACACTCTCGTAAATGTTATGCGTATCATCACAGAGATCCATGATGTTACGGGTAACTGTGTTAACTGGTGCTTTTGATTTCTTATAATCCATAATTTATAGTACTATATATATTATTCTATATTTATCTATCGTTTCCTACTAGTAAGCTGTGAGGGCATTATCTGTTGTCGCCTGCGAGCTTGTCGAGTGTATCCTCAGGATGTGCCTTCTCGAAAGCCTTGCACTTCTCGATATATTTCTCGGCAGTGGCACGCTCCTTGGAATCCGGATACTCATTGATGAAGCCATAGCATTCATCCTCAGCATCCTGATAGCGCTCCAGCTGCTTGCTCTCAACACTCATCTTCGCCAGTTCATACTTGCTCTTCATGATGAGTGTTGCAAATTCCTCGCGCTTGTTGCTGTAAGGATAATCCTTGAGGGCATTCTGCGCTGTAACGATGCAAGCCTCGTAATTGTTGCCGCCGCTGGTGCAGTTGCCGAAGTAAGTACCCATATCAAAGTACAGGCGTGCACTCTTATACTCCTTCTCTACCAGGAGATCCTGCAAGGCAAAGAGACGGTTGGTAGCCTGAGCCTTGAGATGAGCATCCGGGAAGAGGTCAAGGAACTCCTGGAAGCTGAAATCGCCATATAAGTAGTACTCTGGTCAAGTCGAGGCTCCGGTGCATTCTGATAGAGGCTTTCGCCCACAAAGTACTTCGCCATCTCTGCATACTGTCCCTTCGGATAGCTGGCATAATACTTCTTGAAATACTCTGATGCCGTTTCGTAATCCTTCAAGCCATACTCAGCCATCGCCAACATATAAAGACACTCCTCGCCCTCAGTTGAACCCTTCTTGATGGTCACAACTTCCTGCAACAGAGGAATGGCACGAGAATACTTGCCCTGTGCAAAACACTGCTTGGCATACTCGTACTTATAGGTAGGTGTTGCTGCCTTATATACCTGATTATATTCGCTCGCACAGCCTGTGAGAAGCAATGCCACACTAGCTGCGATTAGTATTGATTTCTTCATATTATTACTTTTGTGGATGCAAAGTTACAGATAATTTGCTTATTATCAAAAGAAAAAATACATTTTTTCGCAAATAATTAATCTTTATAACGATTAATGCCGTTTTTTTTGTATTTTTGCACCCAAAAACAGAGATTATGGACTTTAAAATCACATCAGAATATCAACCGACGGGTGATCAGCCGCAGGCCATCCGACAACTCACCGAAGGCATCCAGCAGGGAGAGCCCGCACAGGTGCTGCTTGGCGTAACCGGTTCCGGCAAGACCTTCACCGTAGCAAACGTTATAGCCAACGTGGGCAAGCCGACTCTTATCCTGAGTCATAACAAGACGCTTGCCGCCCAGCTTTATCAGGAGATGAAAGGCTTCTTCCCCAATAACGCCGTGGAGTATTACGTTTCCTACTACGACTATTACCAGCCGGAGGCATATCTGCCAACCACGGATACCTATATAGAAAAAGATCTCGCCATCAATGATGAGATCGACAAGCTCCGTCTGGGTGCCGTTTCCGCTTTGCTTTCAGGCAGAAAAGATGTCATCGTGGTATCTTCCGTATCATGCATCTATGGTATGGGTGGACCAGTAGCCATGCAGGAGAACATCATCAAGATTCGCAGGGGACAGCAACTCGACAGAAATGAGTTCCTCAGGAAACTGGTAGATGCCCTCTATGTAAGAAACGACATCGAACTGCAGCGCGGCAACTTCCGTGTCAAGGGAGAAACGGTAGATATCTTCATGGCGTACAGCGACCATGTGCTGCGAGTAACCTGGTGGGATGACGAGATAGACAGCATCGAGGAGGTAGATTCCCTCACCTATCACCGACTCGCCTCCTTTGAAGAATATGAGATTTATCCTGCCAACCTTTTTGTAACCAGCAAGGAGCAGCAGGAAATCGCCATCAGAATGATACAGGACGACCTGGTGAAGCAGGAAGAATTCTTCAAGAGCATAGGCGATGGCATCAAGGCACAGCGCATCAAGGAGCGTGTGGAATACGATATGGAGATGATCAAGGAGCTGGGACACTGTTCGGGCATCGAGAACTATTCGAGATATTTCGATGGCAGACATGAAGGAGAGCGTCCATACTGTCTGCTCGATTTCTTCCCGAAAGATTTCCTACTGGTGGTTGACGAGAGCCATGTAAGCATTCCGCAGATCGGTGCGATGTATGGTGGCGATAGAGCCAGAAAGAAGAACCTGGTGGAATACGGTTTCCGGTTGCCTGCCGCCTTCGACAACCGTCCGCTCACCTTCGAGGAATTTCACAGTATGATTCATCAGGCCATCTACGTGAGTGCTACCCCAGCCGACTATGAGCTGAGAGAATCTGAAGGTGTGGTAGTAGAACAGCTGATTCGTCCTACCGGATTGCTCGATCCGGAGATAGAGGTCCGCCCAAGCGAGAACCAGATAGATGATCTGCTCGATGAGATTCTGACCAGAACCCACCGGGATGAACGTGTACTCATCACCACCCTTACCAAACGTATGGCTGAGGAGCTGACCGAGTTCCTGCTGAACCACGATGTAAAGGCTGCCTATATCCATAGCGATGTGGCAACGCTCGACCGCGTGAAGATCATGAACGATCTGCGAGCAGGTATCTATGATGTACTGGTGGGTGTGAATCTGCTCCGCGAGGGTCTTGACTTGCCTGAGGTATCGCTTGTAGCCATTCTCGATGCAGACAAGGAGGGATTTCTGCGCAGTCACCGTTCTCTGACCCAGACCGCCGGTCGTGCCGCCAGAAACGTGAACGGCAAGGTGATTATGTATGCGGATAATATTACAGACAGCATGCAGAAGACCATTGATGAGACTGCCCGCCGAAGAAGCATCCAGCTGAAATACAATGCCGATCATGGCATCACCCCTAAGCAGATTCAGAAGGCAATCACCTCTGCACTGCCTACCAGCAAGGAAGAGGCAGCCAATGGTGCCGCCAGCATCAGAAACATCAAGGGTGCCGAAGGTTTTCAGGGTGTTCTGGGTGCCGAAGGTTCGAAGCAACGGGTTTATATCGAACCGGATACAGCCACGATGGTTGCCGATCCTATCGTCCGCAGCATGAGCAAGGAGGAACTGGAGAAGAGCATCGCCAATACTACAGCCCTGATGAAGCAAGCCGCCAAGGACCTCGACTTCATGCAGGCCGCCCAGTATCGCGACGAAATCATCCGATTGCAGAAGGAATTGGAAGAAAAAAATAATTAGTAATTATATACAAATGAGGGTGTGTCATAAGCCACACCCTCATTTTCTTTATTCGAAGGAAAGCTTCTTCAGGCGAGTACGTAACTGCTCGGCTTCGCTCTTCCTGATGGATAACTTGATGGTACAGGTATTGTCGAAAGTCTGATCCACGATGCGTGGATTCATCTCCTTCACGATTCTCATCACATCATTCATCATCGGATAGGTGAAATCATAGGTTACGATTTCCTCTACCTGCTGCGTTACCTCCTCACAATGCGCCAAGGCATCTATCGCAGCTTCACGATAGGCAACAATCAATCCGCTGGTACCCAGCTTGACACCTCCGAAATAGCGGATTACCACGATGAGAATATCCGTCAATTCGGCTTTCGTAATCTGTCCCAGGATAGGCTTTCCTGCCGTAGAAGAAGGCTCACCATCATCATTGGCGCGAAACTCCGTACGCTCCGGACCTAGCATATAGGCATAACAACAATGTCGGGCATCGTAATATTTCTTACGGTACCCGGCAACAATCTCCTTCACCTCGTCAACGGTCGTAACGTGGTGAGCAAAGGCGAGAAACTTACTCCTTTTCTCGGTGTAATATCCCTCGCCTACTGTATCTGATATAGTCTTAAATTCGTCAATCATTAATCCAACTTGTGAATAATCAATCCGCTACGCAACTTTGGCTCAAACCAGGTTGCCTTTGGCGGCATAATCTTGCCACTGTCTGCAATGTCCATAATCTGCTGCATGGTGACAGGATACAAGGCAAGTGCCATCTTCATCTCGCCACTATCTACACGACGCTTCAACTCGCCGAGTCCACGAAGACCGCCCACGAAGTCGATACGCTTATCAGAACGCAAATCCTTGATGCCCAGAATATCATCCAGAATCAGACGGGAAGAGATATCTACATCGAGCACGCCGATAGGATCCTCATCATCATAGGTTCCAGGCTTGGCAAACAAACCGTACCATTTACCATCGAGATACACGAGGAAAGAATGGAGAGCGGCAGGCTTCAGGATATCCAAGCCAAACTGCTCGATTGCTGCATCAACAGCAAACTTCTCATAGCATGGGATACCCTCCTCATCGCCAGACACATTCACATTAATCGCATCAATCTCAATAACTTCGAAGTTCTTGGTAAGAGCATCGAGGAACTGTTCTGATGTCAAGCCATTCAAGTCCTTCACTACTCGGTTGTAATCAAGGATGGTAAGCTGGCTAGCCTGGAAGCAGACAGCCATGAAATAGTTGTATTCCTCCTTACCGGTATGGTTCGGATTCTGCTTTGCCTTCTCTGCGCCTACCAAAGCTGCGGCAGCCGAACGGTGATGACCATCGGCGATATAGAGGCTAGGCATCTTGGCAAATTCAGCGGTGATGGTTTCGATATCCTTGTCATCACTGACAATCCAGAACTGGTGACGGAAGCCATCAATCGGAGCGACGAAATCATACTCAGGCTCTGTTGCAGCATAGCGCATCAGAATCTCATTGAGCACCAGATTATCAGGATAAGCAAAGAAGACAGGTTCGATATTGGCATTGCAGACACGAACGTGCTTCATACGATCCTCTTCCTTGTCACGGCGGGTAAGTTCATGCTTCTTGATGACACCCGTCATATAATCATTTACATATGCACCCACCACAAGACCATACTGTGTCTTGCCATTCATGGTCTGTGCATAGATATAATACTGTTCTTTATCATCCTGCTTCAACCAGCCGTTCTCCTGGAACTTCTTGAAGTTCTCTGCGGCACTCTCATAAACACGAGGGTCGTACTCTGAGGTACCCGGCTCGAAGTTGATTTCAGGTTTAATAATATGATAAAGGCTTTTCTCGTTATCGCCAGCCTCGGTACGAGCTTCCTCTGAATCGAGGACATCGTATGGACGAGACTCAACTTGCTCTACTAAATCTTTTGGAGGGCGAATGCCCTTGAAAGGTTTTACTATTGCCATAATGTTATATTAAATTTGTCAAGATGAATAAAAACACGAAAAGCCCATCAAGAGTGCTTCAGTGAAAAAGCACTCTTCATGAGCTATATATTCGGGATGATTAATTACTTATTTACCTGGAACTTGGTGCAGCCATCTGCAAAGAACGCATTGATCTGCTTGGCTGCAGCAATACCAGCATTGATGTTAGCCTCGGCTGTCTGCGCACCCATCTTCTTAGGTGTTGAGAAGTAACGGCCCTCGAACTTGGCGAAGTCTGCATCAGCATCTGGCTTGATGTCGGTGATGAACTTCAAGTCCTCACGCTCAGCGAGAAGCTTCAGGAGCTCAGGCTCATTGATGACCTCCTTGCGGGCAGTGTTAATAAGAATACCACCCTTAGGCAACTGGTTCACGGTCTTGTAATCGATGCTCTTGATAGTCTCTGGAGTAGCAGGAATATGAAGAGAAACGATGTCGCTAGTCTGGAACAGTTCATCCTGAGACTTTACGGCGTGAACACCAGCTGCCTCGATAACATCTGCAGGGCAGAAGGCATCATAGGCAGACACTTCCATACCGAAGCCCTTGGCGATGCGAGCTACATTGCGACCCACATTTCCGAATGCCAGGATACCCAACTTCTTACCCTTCAACTCACAGCCAGCCTTGCCATTGTAGAAGTTACGAACGGCAAATACCAGCAAGCCGAATACCAACTCGGCTACAGCGTTAGAGTTCTGACCAGGGGTATTCTCGGCTACTACGTTGTGAGCAGTAGCAGCTGCCAGGTCGATATTGTCATAACCAGCACCAGCACGAACGATAATCTTCAGGTTCTTGGCAGCGTCGAGCACCTCGGCATCAGCCTTGTCAGAACGGATAATCATCGCATCCACATCCTTCACAGCCTCGAGAAGCTGAGCCTTCTCTGTATATTTTTCGAGCAGAACGAGTTCGTTGCCTGCTCCCTCTATTTCTTTCTTAATGCCTTCCACAGCAGCCGCTGCGAATGGCTTTTCTGTTGCAACTAATACTTTCATACAAATTCAAAAATTAATGTTGTGCTTCAAAATCCTGCATAGCCTTTACAAGTGCCTGAACACCCTCCATGGTCTGTGCATTGTAGCAGCTGGCACGGAAACCACCAACAGAACGGTGACCCTTGATACCAACCATGCCGCGCTCTGTAGCGAAATCAAGGAATGGCTTCTCCAGCTCCTTGTACTCATCGTTCATCACGAAGCAGATGTTCATCAATGAGCGGGAAGCCTCTTCCACGGTACCCTTGAAGAGCTTGTTGCGGTCAATCTCTGTATAGAGAACCTCAGCACGCCCGTGAGCTCGCTTGTCAGCAGCCTCTACACCACCATTTGCCTTCAACCAGCGGAGGTTCTCCATAAGGGTATAGATAGGAACTACAGGAGGAGTATTGAACATACTGCACTTCTCTACGTGAGTACGATAGTCGAGCATGGTAGGAATCTCGCGAGGAGCCTTGCCGAGCATCTCATCCTTCACGATGATAACGGTAACACCAGCCATAGAGAGGTTCTTCTGGGCACCAGCATAGATGGCGGTGTACTTGGAAACATCCACAGGACGACTCATGATGTCTGATGACATATCAGAAATCAAAGGAACGTTCACGTCTGGATCCACACGGAGTTCGGTACCATATATAGTATTGTTGCTTGTGAGATGCAAGTAATCACAATCGGCTGGCACAGTGTTAGGAACCTGTGGATAGAAAGTGTAGTTGGCGTCGGACGATGATGCGATCTCCACGACCTCACCAAAATGCTTTGCCTCTTTCATTGCCTTCTTAGCCCAAGTACCAGAATTAATGTAGGCAGCCTTCTTGATGAGGAAGTTGGCTGGAATCTGCATAAACTGCAATGACGCACCACCACCAAGGAAGATTACGGAGTAACCCTCAGGAATGTCAAGAAGCTCCTTGAAAAGGGAGACAGCCTCATCAACAACTGGCTGGAAATCCTTAGCACGGTGGCTGATTTCCATCAATGAAAGACCTGAACCATTAAAATCCAAAATCTGCTTTGCTGTGTTCTCAATCACTTCACGTGGAAGCATTGATGGACCTGCGTTAAAATTGTACTTCTTCATCTTGTTTAATTATTTTAGTTTTCTGACTATGCCATTCCTGTTAGCAGGAACAGTATAAGCGCAATCCACCCATATAGGCAACTGAGCAACCCTAATGTATGGATTTACGGATGCGAAAATACATATTTTATTTGAAACCACCAAATTTTCCTGCACATTTTTAGCGTTTTGGGCAAAAATCTTTCATTTTGTCAGTGCTTTTAACATATTTATCGCATATTTATGCCATAAATATCAATTTATAACCAGAAAAGCCTCCTCTGGAAACAAATTCCAAGAAGAGGCCTTCACCGGCATTAAAATCATCGCACTTCTTCCACGATGGTCTTTACGCCCTTAATTTTCTCACCCTTTACATTGTTGAGCACACTTCTCAACTTTGGTCGGGCTATCGCCGCATAGGCATAGCGGTCGTTGACATCAATCTTTCCGATTTCAGACGAGTTCAATCCGCCCTTCTTGCAAAGGAAGCCCAGGATATCGCCCTTACTGATCTTATCCTTCTTTCCCTTACCTATATATAAGGTAGCCATTTTTGGCTTTGCCGGCATCGGCAACTCCTCTACGGCAGGAATCTCGTACTCCTCTACCTCTGCATCAACATATTCAGGAATGTGCTCCTCCGGACCCAACAGGAAGAAAGCTCTACCCTGTGCCTCCCATCTTGCAGTACGACCCACACGATGGATATAGCCATCCTCGCTTTCCGGCATGTGATAATGGATGATGTTATCGATGTCTGGGATGTCGAGACCACGTGATGCGAGATCGGTGCTCACCAGGATATTGGCACTGCCATTGCTGAAACGATAGAGTGAAGCCTCACGCTCCTTCTGCTCCAGACCGCCATGGAAGAAAGAGGTAGAGAACCCCTGCTCCACCAGATACTTATTAGTGCGCTCTACGCTATCACGATAGTTCAGGAAGACGATGGTGCTCTGGTCGCCCAAACTGCGGAGCAACATACCCAGGCTCTCCAGCTTATCCTTCACCGGACTTTCCACCTTATATATATGTACACGTTCAGGCACCTGCTCCTCGTCCATCCGATAATCTATCTTCTCTACTCTGCCCATGTGTACGAAACGAGGAATCTCCTCTGCCTCGGTAGCAGAAAGCAGGAAGTGACGGCGTAAGCCAGGGAGCGATTTCACCAGACGGCTCATCTCATCCTGGAAACCCATCTCCAGACATTTGTCGAATTCATCAATTACGAGATATCTGATATGGTAACGGTTCAGATTACCCTTATCAAGATGATCGTTCAGACGGCCTGGAGTTCCGAAGACAATCTGTGGACGCACCTGCTTCATCACACGATGCTCATCCATTGTCGCACGACCTCCATAACAAGCCATGGCACGAAGTCCGCTACCCATATTCTTGAGTACGGTGGCAGACTGCAGCGCCAGCTCTCTACCAGGAGTCACCACAACAGCCTGCGGCTCGTCGTCGCCGGCATCAATGAGTTGCGAGAGCGGCAGGAGATAAGCCAGCGTCTTACCACTACCGGTAGGCGAAAGCACTACCACATCTCTATCGGTGTGCAGCACGGCCTGCATCGCATCCTGCTGCATATCGTTGAGTTCGATACCCAACTTATCTAAAATTCTATCTATCATTGTCTTTTGTTTATTGAAAAAGAGATTACCTTTTCTTCATGATTTTATCTATTTCATCAAACTCCTTACCCATATTCAGATTCAGATAGATGGTATAGAGCGGAAAAGCCCATTTAGACTGCTCATCAGGCTGAAGCTTTCTATATTTGACAAGATAAGGGAGTGCCTTCCTGTAATTGGCATCCACCTGTTCACGCACCTTTCTCGAAGTCTGCGAACTCTTATCCTGTTCCACTGCCATATTGAAGTAACAGATGCCTGCATTATAATATGGATCGGCAAGTTCCTCATTCACGGAGATAGCCTTATCGCTTACCTTGATGCACTCCTGGAGTTTGCTCTGCTCGAAGAGGATGTTGCTCTTGGCAACAAGATACGTATCACTGTCTGGCACAATGGTGAGAGCCTTGTCCACTACTGCCATCGCAGAATCCAGCTGATTGGTATCTACATAAAACTCCACGAGTCGTGGGAAGAAATATGGGAAGGTAGGCACCCGTTCGAATCCTTCCTTCAGCGATGCCAGATAACGCGCTGTATCCTTCTCCAGATAATAGGTTTCGGCAAGATACTGCAACATATAGTTGTAATGCACGGTATCTTTCAGCGCTACATAAGAATGATGCAGCGTTGCCTTGGGATCCTTCATCTTATAGCCGGAATATACGGCATAATAGGCTGCCAAAGGAAGATGCTTATCCTTCTGGCTGTAATCATACGACTGGAACAACGGCTGGTTGGCACAATCTATATAACGGTCGAAGAACTTATAGGAATCGGCATACTTCTTCTTACCGAGGAACCACAGACCACCATTAAAGAGATTGGTGCGGATATGGGAAAGATAATCAGCATGCTGCTTACGGAATTCGATTTCCACCTTTCCCTTTTTATTAGGAACCATCTCTACAGAATCAAACTGCTGCGCAATCTCAAAGAGCTGTCGGGTGAAATTGAAGAGCTGGGCAGTATCATACTTCTGCTTGAGATAGAGCTTTTCGTTACCCTGCTCGTATTGCTTACGTACGGCAGCAAAGTAGAGGCTCCAGATTTTCTTGTTGTTCTGATTGGCAGAATCAGCCAGAAGTTTCTGCATGCTTGCCTGCGCCTGAGGCAGATTCTTGCCCGACTTCACCTGATCCTTCGCCAATTGTATTTCCTTCTTCTGGGCAAAGCCCGCTGATGGCACAAGAAGGAGCATCCACAATATGGCACTCGCCAGGTTGCGGAAAAACGGATATTCCCATTTACTACTATATCCCGATATTTTATGTCTCAATCTATTATTTATTTCCATAATCATAATAGTACCAATATGTGTTGCTGTATGTATCGCGGAGAACAGACTGGCGTTCTACCGGATTGCTATATTTACGCTCCATCGACTGATAATCGGCAAAATCGGCATCCATCACGTTGTCGTGAAACTCTACGATAGGATGCGTACGAAGATGACAATAGAGCAAAAGAGCTTCTTTGTAATGAGTTGGCAGCTTGGTCAAATCATAATACTTAACCAGCTTGCTGACAAATGCATCGAGCTTCTTATCCAACAGAAGCGCACAAAGCTCGTACTCCTTCGAGAGGCGATACTTCAGGCGATGTTTCTTCATCCAGGGCGATGTGCCATACATCCACACCGGAGCCTGCCACATCAATGCCTTGACGGACGTGCCATTGATATACATCGACTGGCTGCCACCTACCAATGGATAGGAGAAAAGACGACTGCCCAGCTCGCCCGTTCTGTAAAGACAGGCTATACGGAGCATCGTAAGCGACGAATCAGTCTGAAGGGATTTCTCTCCCACCTCTAAAGCTTTTTCATACTGTTTTTCTTTCATCAGATGTTCCATCTTCATTCTTTCGTGAAAGAGGCGATCATTGTTGGTGATGAAGATAACTGCCAGCATCATCAGGACAAGCTGGAAGATGTTCACCCATGAGTAATGCGAGAGCCAACCGAAACTATGTGGCTCCTGCTCAAGAGGTTCCAACTGTCTGACCACCCACATCACGCCTCCCCAGACCAGCAGACTGAAAGGCAGGACAAGCCACCACCAACCCAACGACAAGCTAGTATCTACATGGGTAGGCACATCGGCTATCAGGGCCAGCAAAAGGAATGAAGGGAAATAAGTAAGTCCGTGGAAGCGGCGCTTCACACGGGTCACCGCATATGCTCCCAACTGCAGCAGAAAGCATACAAAGGTTACAAGCAGCGGTGCAAGCGTATAGAAATAATCCGTCTTACCTTCTGATAAGACATGCTGCGCCACGGCTAGAATGTCTGCCTGGTAACAAGCCAGGAATGTATAAGCAAAAACTAAAAAAATGATAGCACAGGCGAAGCGCATCTTCGCCGTGCTATTCCTTTTATGATCCATATATCTATGTTTAATTTTTCTTGAGCACCAGTGCCGAACGGGCTGGCAAGTAGAGCTTCAACCACTCCTTGCGATCGTTCACATACACAGGGTCATAGCTGGTGAGGTGGGTCATCTCGTCATCGTTCAGACCATTGCCACCAAACGCCTTGTTGTCGGTATCGAGTACCACACTATAAGCACCGGTTGGTACCAGGAATCCATAGTCGGTAAACGAGCGGGTTGGCGAGAAGTTGAAGACGAAGAGCAGGTCGCCTCGCATATAAGCGAGTACCTGATCGCCATCATTGTGCCAGATTTCAACAACTGGTGTCTTGTTAAAGTTCTTTTCACTCTTAATTGTCTTGAGCATCTCCTTGTCGAAGTCGCCGAGATAGTGATAGCAGAGTTCCTTGTTATCTACCAGATTCCACTGTCTGCGAGCATACTTATAGCTCCATCCGTTACCCTCGCGAGGGAAATCAATCCACTCTGGATGGCCGAACTCATTACCCATGAAGTTCAGGTAGCCACCATTGATGGTAGAAGCTGTAGCCAGACGAATCATCTTGTGCAAGGCAATGCCTCGGTGAACCATATCGTTTTCATCACCCTTCTTGAAGTGCCAGTACATATCAGCATCTATCAGGCGGAAGATGATGGTCTTGTCGCCTACCAATGCCTGGTCGTGGCTCTCGCAGTAAGAGATGGTCTTCTCGTCGGCACGGCGGTTCTTGATCTCCCAGAAAATGCTGGATGGCTTCCAGTCTTCATCCTTCAATTCCTTGATGGTCTTGATCCAATAGTCTGGAATATTCATCGCCATACGATAGTCGAAGCCATAGCCGCCATCGGTAAACTTGGCAGCTAATCCAGGCATACCGCTCACCTCTTCGGCAATGGTGATGGCATTCTTGTTTACCTCGTGAATCAGACAGTTGGCAAGGGTGAGATAGCAGATAGCGTTATCATCCTCATGACCATTGAAGTAGTCACCGTAATTGCAGAATGCCTCTCCCAGACCGTGGCTATAATAGAGCATGGAGGTTACTCCATCGAAGCGGAAACCATCGAAGTGGTATTCGCTGAGCCAGTACTTGCAGTTGCTCAGGAGGAAGTGCATCACCTCATCCTTACCATAGTCGAAGCAGAGGCTGTCCCAAGCTGGATGCTCATGTCTGTCGCCAGGATAGAAGTACTGGTTAGGATCACCGGCAAGATTACCGAGACCTTCCATCTCATTCTTCACTGCATGAGAGTGAACGATATCCATGATGACAGCTATGCCATTCTGATGAGCCGTATCGATGAGATCCTTGAGCTCCTCAGGGGTTCCGAAACGGCTGCTGGCAGCAAAGAAGCTACTTACGTGATAGCCGAAGGAACCATAATAAGGATGCTCCTGGATAGCCATGATCTGAATGCAGTTGTAACCATCCTCAATGATACGTGGCAGCACCTTCTCCTTAAACTCGGTGTAGGTACCCACCTTCTCAGCATCCTGTCCCATTCCGATATGGCACTCATAGATGAGCAGCGGAGTGGTGCTAGGCTTGAAGGTTTTCTTCTTCCACTTGTAAGGCTCAGGGCTCCATACCTGCGCAGAGAAAATCTTGGTCTGCTCATCCTGAACCACACGATTAGCCCATGCAGGGATACGCTCGCCTTCTCCACCTTCCCAGTGCACCTTCATCTTGAAGAGATCACCGTGCTTCATTGCCTTTTCCGAGAGTTTCAACTCCCAGTTGCCGGTACCCTTGATACGCTTGGCACGATACTTTGGGCTTTCCTGCCAGCCGTTGAAATCTCCGATGAGATAAATATCAGTAGCATTTGGCGCCCACTCGCGGAACACCCATCCCTTCTCCGTCTTATGCAATCCGAAGTAGTCGTATCCGTTGGCGAAATCGCTGAGCGAAATCTTGCCGTTACGGGTAAGCTGGTTGAGTTTCCAGAGCGCATGCTCATGTCTTCCTACGATAGCAGGCTCAAAGTCTGCCAGATATGGATCGTTCTTCACGAGTCCAATATGTTTTGGGGCAGCAGCCTTCACGGTTTTCTTGGTAGCGCACTTGGCGGTTGCCTTGCAGGTAGCCTTCTTGGCTGTTGTCTTCTTTGCTGTAGTATTTTTAGCTGAAGTTTTCTTTTCTGTTGCCATATATCATGATTTTAGATGGTTCTACTATTTTATTAAGGTTTTTAAGCCTTTACCTTGAAGATAGCCTTATGGATATCACCCTTGCCGATGCATGGCTGATGACCGTCCTGTGGGAAGAAGATGGCAAACTGACCTGGCTTGCAGGTTACCAGTGTCTGAGCCTTCACACCAGGATATACGGTACAATCGTTAGCCTCGTCGTACTCCACTTCCGGGAGATCCTTCACTGGAGAATATCCGTAGGTTTCCTCTGTATTCAAAGGAATCTGAATATCTATCATCTGGCGATGTGCCTCGATGGTAGCTTCTTCCTCGGTCTTGCCGTGAGCTACAGCGATATTCACAAAGAGATCATCACCCTGGATAGGATGCTTGCCTGTCTCCAACTTAGTGAGATCATTCTCGTTGATAAACTTCACTACTTCTGCGAAGAGTGGATTAAGAGAAACATATTTCTCCAAATTGTCTAATGTATCAATTACCATAGTATATTGAATTTTGTGATTGATTTCTTTTTTTAAAAAGTTTATATTCTAGGAAAGCATAGAAGCGGATAAGTGTTTAATTGCCTCCAGATTGATTGATGATTCAATTCCTGGCAGGAAGTTTAATCCTCAAATCGCTTTCCGTTCTCATATACACCCTTGGCAGTAACCTGACCATTGCGGTCTTTCTCTACGAATCTGCCATCGCGTGCATCCTTCTTATAGTTGCCCTCGAAGCGCTTGCCGTCCTTGTTCTCCTCGATACAGAAACCCTCGCGCTTACCATTGTGATAGATGCCCTTGAAGCGGTTGCCGTTGGCGTAATGTATCACCACGTTGCCGTCCACATATCCTTTCTTGAACTCACCTTCAAAGATGTCACCGTTCTTCTTGGTCAACTTTCCCCTGCCGTTCTGCAGGTCGTCTTTCCAGCTGCCAACATAGATGTCGCCATTCTTCCATACGAAAGTACCCTGTCCGGAACGCTGGCCATCCACAAACTGTCCGGTGTATTTCGAACCGCTGGCTGAGCGGAAAATACCTTCACCGGTACGCTCACCCTGCGAATAATCACCTTCATAGATATCGCCGTTATGAAATTTGTAGATACCCTTACCGTCCTGGATATCATCCTTCCAGTCGCCGATATAGGTATCACCGTCAGCATATTTAAAGGTACCCTTTCCTGAGCGCTGGTTATCTACCCACTGTCCATCATAGGTGGTTCCATCTCCCCAGTCAAAGAATCCATTGCCATTCTTCATGTCGTTCATCCACTGGCCTTTGTATTTGGCACCGTTGGAATAAGTATAGGTACCCTTTCCCTGTCGCTTATCCTTATACCAGTCTCCGTCATACTTATCACCATTGTAATAGTACATCACGCCATGTCCGTGCTGGAAATCGCGGAACCAGAGTCCCACATACTTATTATTGTTCTGGAAGTAATAGGTGCCCTTGCCGTGCTGCTGGTCCTGCAGCCACTGTCCTTCGTATCTCTCGCCATCCGAGAAAGTATATACGCCATATCCGCTGCGCTTTCCCTTGACGTAGGCACCCTCGTAAGTATCACCATTCTTATATATGGTAGATCCCTTACCCTGTGGCTTGCCGCTTACCATCTCTCCCTTATACTGGCCGCCATCACGGGTAATGCAGCTACCGAGCGAGATTTTCTGCGCCGACATGGCAAGAGGCGAACATGCCAGCATCATCGCCAGCATCATCTGCTTACCTGTAAGCAAAAACGTGCTTACAGAAAAATATCTTATAGAATTGTTTTTCTTATCATTCATGTCGTTTATCATCATTTTGATTTCGAAAAGAACTGGTATCACAGCCATTCCCGGGCCACATGATTGCGAGTCCAGAACGGAGTTTGACCGATTCCGAACCGATATATTCGATTCAATCCCCAAAAGTAACGCTTTTTCGGCAAACTACCAAATAGATTAAGCAAATTTAAGGGAAAAAGAATAAAAATAAGATTTCCAGAAAAAAAACATCTTCCGGATACAATAAAACGGAAAATCAGCCGTTATTAGGCAAATATAATGATAATACCATCAAACTAATCAAATAAAATAAGATTATGATATTAAACTGCGCTATCATAGATGAAGATCCTGAGGCTTTGGCTTTGCTGAAGCATTATGTTGAGGAAACACCATCCCTCAAACTTATCGGCGCGTACCACAACGCCATCGAAGCTGTAGATGGAATCCACCACAGCCATCTCGACATTCTGTTTCTTGCCATCCACATGCAGCAGATCAGCGGGCTCGAGTTTGCCAAGCTCGTGCCAATGAACGTGAAGATTATCTTCACCACCGCATTCAAGGAGTATGCCATCGAAGCATACAAGGTGAACGCCTTCGACTATCTGGTCAAGCCTATCCTTTACGGAGACTTCATGCAGACATGCCAGAAGGTATTCGACCATTATATGCAGAACGATGCCTACAACCCCATCAAGCGCGATGGCTTCGTAGTGGTGAAGAACGAAAGCAGATACACCAGGATTCCTTTCGAGAACATACTCTTTATCGAGAGCGTGAAAGATTACGTGAAGTTCCACATAGCGGACGGACACAACATCATGACCCTGGGCAACCTGAAACGCCTGGAAGAGAAACTCCCACGCGAGAAGTTCAGAAGGGTGCACCGCTCTTTCATTGCCAATCTAACTAATTTCGACTACATCCAGAACATGAAGGTCATCTATGGCAAACTGGCGGTGCCTATCTCTGACACCAACAGGGATGATGTAGTGAAATTCGTAGAAGAACACGGAATCAACTAACAGATCTGCAGTGGGGATGTAACAAATATTCTAGCATCATGTGCGATAAGGAATTCGAGATCGCGGAATCCCCAAAGCACACTGATGCAAGGCATTCCGCTGTTCTTGGCGGTCATGACATCCACATCACTGTCGCCGATATAGACAGCACTTTCCCTATCGGCATTCATCTGGCGCAAAGCCTCATTTACCGTATCTGGGGCTGGCTTTTTCTGAATATCCTCACGCTCACCTATAGCCACATCTACCAAGTCGCCAAAGAAATGGCGGCAGAGGGCTTGGGTGGCAGCATAAAACTTATTGCTCACCACGGCAATATTCTTGCCTCTATCCTTCAATTCCTGTAACATTTCCATCACACCCGGATAAGGCTGCGTGGTATCAAGATTATGCATCATATAGTGCTTGCGGAAATCGGCAAACACCTGTTCAAACTTCTCATTTTCCAAACCATCCGGAATGGCACGTTCCATCAATTTCTTGATACCGTTTCCAACAAAGCGGCGCACTTCATCTACGGTTCGCTCAGGAAAGCCATTCGTCTTGAGGGCATAATTGCAGCTCGCAGCCAAATCGCCAAGGGTAGAAAGCAAGGTACCATCCAAGTCGAAGATATAGGTGTCGAAATTAAACTGAGCATGAGGCGGCATCTTCTTCACACGGAACTCACCACCATGGAGGATACAGACATCCTTGGAATAAAGGCGGATCTCATCCGGACCGCTAACCGCATAGCGGTTGGCTTTCTCCTCCTCATCATGGCCATAGGCCAAGCCTGTTCCCATGGTGCGATTCTCACCAAACTCCCATCTCTTGAACTGATGGGTCCTGGCATCCACTACCACATATTTATACTCCAGCGGAGCCTCCAAAGCCTGCACGTTGACAGAGAGCACCCAACTGGTTCCGCCCTGATGAATCATCGGGAGATAATGGTCGGTATTCCACTCGCCCAAGGTAGGATGATTACCCAGCAGTGCCACAGCCTCACCCTCGTGAAGATGAGGAGCAGAAACCTTGAAAATCACGGTCTGCTCGAACAGAGGCAGTTTGGCAGCCTCATTACCTGTCCAGACTACCGGAGCCGTATAGTTGATGAAAGCGCCCTGCATCTCGTTCTCATCATCCAGCCAGAAGTCGGACAGGATATAGTTTCTATTCGCCTCATACACATAGGCTCTAGGAGAAGCAACAGATTCCCTGCGCACCACGTTTCCCTCGGCATCCACCACCTTATAATAATAGGCTACAGCCACAAAGGGATGATGACGGTTTTCCAAAGTATGGGTTTCAGCCATCCAATGATAACCGTCCAAAGTGTTCATCGCCAGATCTACCACCTTCCGCTTTCCGTCACGTGCGAAGAAGGTGATATCGGCATGCAAGGACTCCCCCCACTCTGCCTTGTATGATATTGTAAATTTCATTCTCATATCATCAATCGTTTTAATATGTCAATATTCCTCAGTTTCTATGATGCAAAGGTAATGAAAATCTTCATACCACGGATAAAGAATCAGCGAATTAACCTATTTTAATTGACTACGCTTTGCTATTTGGCATTTTTACTGTACTTTTGCACCAAAATGTTTTAAGAATAGAAAATGTTTCAAGAAGAATAGAAAATGTTTTAAGTAGATAAAGAAAATGAAGAAAAAGAAAACAACTTCTAAGTTTTACCTCTATGGCGCCATCGGCTGCATCGCCGTCATCGCCATCGCAGGCTATCTCTACTGCTTCTCATCATTCTCGAAAAGCAGCGAAACCAAGTATGTATATATCGACGCCGATGACAACATCGACTCCGTATATAATAAGGTGCAGCCTATCGCCAAGAGCATTCCGATGCGGGCATTCCGCACACTCACCCTTCATTCCGGCTATGCCGAGCACATCCGCACCGGCAGATACGCCATCCATCCCGGAGACGGAGCACTCAAGGTCTGGCGCCACATGAAGAACGGTTTGCAGGAACCAGTCAACCTCACCATACCTTCCGTACGCACCATCGACAAGCTCGCCGTGGAGCTGAGCAAGAAACTGATGCTCGACAGCACAGAAATCAAGAAGGCACTTACAGATGAGGCTGTTTGCGAGAAGATGGGCTACGATACCGCCACCATCGCCTGCATGTTTATCCCTAACACCTACGATATCTACTGGAATGTATCCATCGAGAAATTCCTGGAACGCATGAAGAAAGAGAGCGACAAGTTCTGGAACTTTGAGCGCACGGAGAAGGCCAAGACGATGAAGCTCACCCCTAACCAGGTGATTACACTTGCCAGTATCGTGGATGAGGAAACTGCCAACAACGGCGAGAAACCGATGATTGCAGGTATGTATTACAACCGACTGATGCTGCGCAATGCAGAGTATCCGGAAGGTATGCCACTGCAGGCTGACCCAACCATCAAGTTCGCCTGGAAGCGTTTCGAACTGAAGCGTATCTACAACAACCTCCTGTACATCAAGAGCCCATACAACACCTACAAGAATCCAGGTCTTCCTCCTGGTCCAATCCGCATACCATCGGTTGCCGGCATTGATGCCGTACTCAATCATGTAAAGCACGAGTATCTCTATATGTGCGCCAAGGAGGATTTCAGCGGCACCCACAATTTTGCCCGCACCTATCAGGAGCATCTGCAGAATGCTGCAAAATATTCCAAGGCACTCAACGAAAGAGGAATCAAGTAAACGACATATCAGAAAACTTGCAAAATGACAGACATTTTGCAAGTTTTCTGTTTTTTATTTGGTAGTCTCCCTAAATTGTTGTAAATTTGCAGCATTAAACTTTCCATATAAAATAATTTATTACATGAACAGAACGATTATTACAGTAGTGGGCAAGGATACAAAGGGTATCATCGCCAGAGTTTGTACCTATTTGGCAGAGAAAGACGTCAATATCTTGGATATCTCTCAGACCATCGTGCAGGAGTACTTCAACATGATGATGATTGTTGACATGGGTAAGATGAATACATCTTTCGAGACTGTTGCCGATGAACTCGCTGATCTTGGCAAGAGCATTGGTGTTCAGGTAAAATGCCAGCGTGAGGAAATCTTCAACATGATGCACCGCATCTAAGTTTATCACTTTTTAAATCAATAGAAGGAATATGATCAATATATCTGAGGTTATCGAAACCAACAAGATGATTGAGCAGGAGAACTTCGACGTGCGCACCATCACCATGGGTATCAACCTCCTGGATTGTGCCACTTCAGATCTCGACCAGCTCTGTCAGAACATTTATAATAAGATTACCCGCCTCGCCAAGGATCTGGTGAAGACCGGTGAGGACATCTCTAAAGAGTATGGTGTGCCTATCGTAAACAAGCGCATCTCTATCACTCCTATCGCACTCGTAGGTGGTTCTGCCTGCAAGACTACCGATGACTATGTGAAGATTGCCAAGACTCTCGACAGGTGTGCCAAGGAGTTGGGTGTCAACTTCCTCGGTGGATACTCTGCCATCGTAAGCAAGGGTATGAGCAAGAGCGATGAGCTTCTCATCCGTTCTATCCCTCAGGCTATGGCTCAGACCGATTTCATCTGCAGCTCTGTAAACGTAGGTTCTACCAAGACCGGTATCAATATGGATGCTGTACGCCTGCTGGGCGAAATCATCAAGGATACAGCCGAGGCTACCAAGGATAATGGTTCTTTGGGTTGCGCTAAGCTCGTGGTTCTCTGCAATGCTCCTGATGATAACCCATTCATGGCTGGTGCCTTCCATGGTGTTTCTGAGGCAGACGCTGTTGTCAGCGTTGGTGTCAGCGGTCCTGGTGTAGTTAAATATGCATTAGAGAAGGTGAAGGGCGAAAGCTTCGAGGTTCTCTGCGAGACTATCAAGCGTACTGCTTTCAAGATTACCCGTGTAGGTCAGCTGGTTGCTAAGGAGGCATCACGCCGCCTGAACGTACCATTCGGTATCATCGACCTTTCATTGGCTCCTACTCCAGCCATCGGCGACAGCGTAGCTGATATTCTGGAGTTGATAGGTTTGGAGCGTGCTGGTGCTCCAGGTACAACCGCAGCACTCGCACTCTTGAACGACCAGGTTAAGAAGGGCGGTATCATGGCTTCTTCTTATGTCGGTGGTTTGAGTGGTGCCTTCATCCCTGTTTCTGAAGACCAGGGTATGATCAATGCCGTAGAGGCAGGTGCACTTACCATCGAGAAGCTGGAGGCAATGACTTGCGTTTGCTCTGTAGGTCTGGATATGATTGCCATCCCTGGCGATACTGCAGCTACCACTATTTCCGGTATCATTGCCGACGAGGCTGCCATTGGTATGGTAAACCAGAAGACCACTGCAGTCCGCATCATCCCTGTTGTGGGTATGAAGGTAGGTGATACTGTAGATTTCGGCGGTTTGTTGGGTTATGCTCCAATCATGCCGGTTAATCAGTTCAGCTGCTCTGATTTCGTAAATCGTGTAGGTCGCATTCCTGCTCCTATCCACAGCTTTAAGAATTAAGACATTTAAAACTTTCCATATCGTTTGGGGGAGGCATCAGTCTATCATGGCTGCTTGCTCCCCCTTTTTCATATGCTGGCTCTTGCCAGTCCATCGGAGAATAATATAGAATTTATTATAGGAGGATTTTTCAACCGTATAGGGCAAAATTGTTTTTAAGACTAGAAGAAAGTTCCGTTCAAAACTATTGAACGGACATTCAGAACTATTGAACGGACATTCAAAACTATTGAACGGAGATTCAACGTCACAGAACGAAGCTTTCTACTAACTCTAGAAACATTTTCCTTTAAAGGTAGAAAGTAATTTCCCTAGCACTTGCAGCTACTTTTCTATACTGGCACCAAACTGCAGCACATACTTGATCTGCTTGCCGGCAACATGAGAAGGATTCTTCCATTTACCACCCAAAACCAGAATAGTAGCTGACTGATGAGCAGGAACAGCATCTACTGCCTGCTGCAAAGTCATGAAATTACCCCTACCCTCGGCACTTACCACATAATCATAATGACGAATGTGCTTCTTCAGCGCAGGAACCTGCTCGGCCAAGGCATCAGCCAATGCATTAGCTACCACATGCGCACCATAGACATTATAATGGGTGTTATCTTTTTTACCCTTTGGAACCTGAGGATTCTCGCCTGGCATAAACCACATGTGAAGCTTTCTGCTACCTTCGATACCCATCTTGGTTTCAATGTCGTGGGTAATCTTGGTAGCATCCACGAATGGCACATTCAATGCCTTGGCTACATGGCGTGGAGCTACGACATAAGCTCCGTGGGTATCTATGAGCGTATCACTGTTGATGAGTTCTTTGCCATCATATTGTTTGTCACGTAGTTTCTCGTCGTTATCATTCTTCAAATCCTCAGAATAATAGCAGCGGCGAACCACACTGTTCAGAAGCACAGGGATGCCCCCCTTCTGGCGGGTTTCGTTTACATACTTGGCGAGATGCGCATCAAAGGTACCGCCAGGCTCGGTATAACGATCAGAGAAATGCTTCTCATCATTATGACCAAACTGGATCAGGACATAATCGCCTGGCTGCATCTTATCAAGAATCTTCTGCCATCTTCCCTCATCCAGAAAGCTCTTGGAGCTTCTGCCGTTTACCGCATGGTTGTCAACGATAATCTGATCGTCGAAGCAACCTTGCAACACCATGCCCCAACCACGTTCCGGACTCGTTTTGTACCATTGCTTTTCGGCAGCGGTAGAATCACCAATAACGAAAATAGTAGTTTTCCTGGAACTGGAAGTCATCATCAGCACCAAGACAAATACAGACAAAAAAGTTATTATTCTTTTCATTGTTTTATATAGTTTGAGTTTTTAAATGTTTCTAGCCCTAAAGCTAATAAAAATCCGCCTCCTATGCAGAGTTTTCACAAATTCATACACAAGAGAACGGACGTAATGGTAAATATATACGGTAGAAAAACCTTATACCAAAATAGTATAGCCTTTATTATTTCTTAACGACAGCGATGAGCTCCTCTGCAGAAACCAAAGTCTGCTCACCACTCTCCATATTCTTCAATGTAACCTTGCCAGCAGCCATCTCATTCTCGCCAGCGAGAACAACGAATGGAATCTGCTTCGCATTGGCATAGCTCATCTGCTTCTTCATCTTCGCCTTGTCTGGGAAAATCTCTGTGCGGATACCAGCTGCACGAGCGGCATTCACGACAGGAAGGCAATAGGCAGTCTCCTTCTCACCGAAATTGATGAAGAGCACCTGAGTAGAATTGACAGCCTCCTTTGGATAGAGATCGAGAGCATTGAGCACATCGTAGATGCGATCGGCACCGAAACTGATACCTACTCCACTCAGTCCTGGCAAACCAAAGATACCGGTAAGGTTGTCGTAACGGCCACCACCGGTGATACTGCCCATAGGAGTATCAAGCGCCTTCACCTCGAAGATGGCACCAGTATAATAGTTCAAGCCACGAGCCAAAGTAAGATCAAGTTCAATCTCATTGTTCAAACCTACAGACTTCAAAGTATCAAGGATAAACTTAGTTTCCTCTACACCCTTCAATCCGATTTCAGAACCTTCGAGCACCTTGGAAATCACTTCAAGCTTCTCATCATTAGAACCAGACAATGAGATGATTGGCTGCAACTTCTCAATTGCTTCTTCAGAGATACCATCCTTGCGCAGCTCCTCGTTCACATTGTCAAGACCAATCTTGTCGAGCTTATCGATAGCCACGGTGATATCTACGATTTTCTCTGCCTCGCCAATAACCTCAGCGATACCGGTAAGGATCTTACGGTTGTTGATCTTGATGCAGACACGCACACCAAACTTGGTAAAGACTGTATCTACAATCTGCATCAACTCAACCTCGTTGAGAAGAGAATCAGAACCAACCACATCGGCATCGCACTGATAGAACTCGCGATAGCGACCCTTCTGTGGACGGTCGGCACGCCATACTGGCTGAATCTGATAGCGCTTGAAAGGCATCTGCAACTCATCACGATGCTGCACTACGTAGCGTGCGAAAGGCACGGTAAGATCGTAGCGAAGACCCTTCTCGCAGAGCTTTGCTGCCAACTTGAGTGATCCGAGCGAATGAATATCCTCATCGCTCACCTTATTCATATAGTCACCTGAATTCAAAATCTTAAAGAGCAGCTTGTCGCCCTCCTCGCCATACTTACCCATCAAGGTCTGAAGGGTCTCCATGGCAGGAGTCTCAATCTGCTGGAATCCGTAAAGGGCATACACATCCTTGATGGTATTGAAGATGTAATTACGCTTTGCCATCTCAACAGGACCGAAATCGCGGGTACCCTTTGGAATACTTGGTTTCTGAGCCATTTATTTATGTTAAATATTAAATGTTAAATGTTTAATGCCTAGTGCTATGCTCACCCTTAAGCAAACATCATACACCAAACATTAAACACTATCAAATTATTTACGAACAATAGTCTGAGCGCGGTCTGGACCGATAGAGATGATACCAATCTTGGTCTCAAGGAACTCCTCTACGAATGCAATGTAGTCCTTGAATTCCTGTGGGAACTGATCCTCAGAAGTAAACTGAGTCATATCCGTCTTCCATCCCTTGAACTCCTTGTAAACAGGCTCTACGTTATCAATCTCGTAAGGGAAATCTGTAGTAACAGTGCCATCAGGCAACTTGTAAGCCACGCAAGCCTTGATGGTATCGAAACCATCGAGCACGTCGCTCTTCATCATAATAAGCTCGGTTACACCGTTTACCATAACAGAATACTTGAGCTGTACGAGGTCGCACCAGCCACAACGACGCTCACGGCCAGTAACAGCACCGTACTCATGACCGAGGTCACGGATCTTAGCACCAGTCTCATCGAAAAGCTCTGTTGGGAATGGACCGGCACCTACGCGAGTACAGTAAGCCTTCATGATACCATAGACATTGCCGATACGGTTAGGACCGATACCCAGACCGATGCAAGCACCCGCACAGATGGTATTAGAAGAAGTTACGAAAGGATAAGAACCGAAGTCAACATCGAGCATAGTACCCTGAGCACCCTCGCAGAGGATGTCCTTGCCAGAGCGGAGCACCTTGTTGATCTCCACCTCGCTGTCGATGAGCTTAAACTGCTTCAAGTATTCGATGCCCTCCATCCAGGTTTTCTCTACCTCAGTGATATCGAAATCAGTGTATCCGAGGCTAGCGATAGTCTTGAGATGAGCAGCCTTGTGAGCAGCATACTTCTCCTCGAAGTTTTCGAGGATATCACCCACGCGAAGACCTGTACGGCTTACCTTATCAGTATAAGTAGGGCCAATACCCTTACCAGTGGTACCTACCTTGTTCTTGCCCTTGGAAGCCTCGATGGCAGCATCGAGCACACGGTGAGTAGGCATGATGAGATGAGCCTTCTTGGAAATGAAGAGACGGCTCTTGAGGTCATGGCCACTCTTCTCCAAATCCTTAGCCTCGCCCATAAAGAGGTCTGGAGCCAAGACTACGCCGTTACCGATGATGTTTACCTTGCCGCCCTGGAAGATACCAGAAGGGATAGAACGAAGAACATACTTCTCGCCTTCGAACTCGAGAGTATGACCCGCATTAGGACCACCCTGGAAACGAGCAATGACATCATACTTAGGGGTCAAAACATCAACCACCTTACCTTTTCCTTCATCGCCCCACTGCAAACCGAGCAGGACATCTACTTTACCTGTGTTCATTTCTATAAAATATAGTTATTTTTATTATTTATCGTTTTTCTTGCGTGTAAGCTTTGCCTGGCATGCACTGCATACGCCATAGATATAGAGGGCGAAAGCGTCTTTTCTGAAGCGCAGCAGCTTGAGTTCGTTCACCGCTGCCGTAACAGCCGGAACATTGATTTCTGTTACCTGCCCGCACACGCTGCACACTTGGTGAATATGGCTATCATTGCAATAGCACGCCTCGTACTTGGTACCATCCACCAGGCTGTGTCTCATCACGAGCCTCAGCTCGATGAAGAGGTGCATTGTATTATAGAGCGTAGCTCTGCTCACCCGGAAGTTTCTCTTCGTGAGCTCAGCATCCAGCTCTTCTAAAGTGAAGTGCCCATCAATGCTATAAACCGCATCCAGAATTGCATACCTTTCTGGGGTCTTGCGGTGATGATTGCACTCCAAATATGTGTCCAAGATTTCACGAACCTTGGCTTTATTTTTCTCAGTCATAATCCTTGTTAGTTACATAAAACGCACAAAGATACTCATTATTCCGGACATAAGGGCATATTTAAATTTAAAAAATCTAAATTGCCCTGTTTTTGGTAATTTTCCTGCTTTTTCTTCACCAATCTGATGGCTGTTTTAGGGATTATTGATGTAAATTGGCACAAAGCCAGATCTATTATTCTGCTAATTGAAGCATTTCTGCATAGATGCGCTGCACAGGCAAGCCCATCACATTGAAGTAACTGCCCTTGAGTCCGGTACATCCGATGTAACCTATCCATTCCTGGATGCCATAGCACCCGCCTTGTCGAAGGGTTTGTAATGGGTGATATAATAATTGATCTCCCATTCTTCAAATTCCTTGAAACTTACTTCCGTGCATACCGAGAACTTGCGCTGCTCTTTCTTCGTAGTAAGACATACGCCCGTAACCACATGATGAGTCTTGCCGCTCAACATCTTAAGCATGCGAACCGCATCATCGGCATTCTGCGGTTTTCCGAGAATGATTCCCTTACCCTCCTGATCGTTCTGTTCATCAGCAACAGGAGCTATCACTACAGTATCCGCTGTAAGAATGAGCAAATCATCGGAGGAGGATTTGTCGGAAGAAGAATCTTCAGAATCCTCATCTCCATTCAACAAAGAGCGATAAGCATCCGCTTTCTTCTGTGCAATATACTCTGCCACATCGTATGCATCCAAATCTTCAGGATAGCTTTCATCAATACCACGCAATACCTTTACCTCGAAATTAACATCCAATCCTGCCAACAACTCTCTGCGGCGTGGCGAATTGCTCGCCAAAATGATTTTATACTTCATTTATTTACTTTGAACTTTGAACTTTGAACTTTATGATTACCATCCAAACGCCTTGGCATTGGAAAGCCAATGCCCCTTGGCACGAAGCACCTGCTCTACAATATCCCTGCCCACTCCTTCGCCACCATTGGCAGAAGAGACGTAGCAGGAAATCTCCTTGATGTCAGAGCAGGCATCGGCAGGGCAGCACGGGCAGCCACAACGACGCATTACCTCGTAATCCGGGATATCATCACCCACATAGATGATTTCCTCATCAGAAAGCTGATACTTCTCCAGGAAATCATCATAGGTATTGATTTTTACAGCACATCCCATATAGATATCCTGAACGCCCAATCCCTCATATCGCTTGCGGATAGCCTCGGTAGTTCCGCCCGTAAGGATGACGATGCGCACACCCACCTTCTGAGCCAACTGGATTGCATAGCCATCCTTGATATTCACGGTGCGAAGAGGTTCACCCGTACTGGCAAGCGTAATGGTTTGGCGGGAAAGCACGCCATCCACATCAAATGCAATTGCCTTTATCTTCTTCAAATCGTAATTAATCATACTTGAAAACTTTTTCTATTTAGTAATCAGACACTTGAACTCTGTTCCTTGATACTTATTCCTTGATACTTAACTTATGAATACTCATGCTCATTCTGTCATAGATATCCTTCATCTGCGGATTCGACTTGAGCAGAGTTCCCTGCGCCCGAAGCACATTCTCATCATACCTTACAGCTGGACCCGTCTGTGCATCTTTCGGATTCAGTTCGTGCACCTTCGCAGCCGTCTCGTCTATCAACGGAAGCATCACATCGAACGGTATTCCGTGCTCCTCCAGAATTTCCTGGCTCAAGGCATAGCAATGATTCACGAAATTGCAGGCAAAGACGGCAGAGAGATGCAGGTACTTGCGGTCTTCACTCGCCAGATGATACACCCTACAGCTCACCTGATGCGCCACATCACCGATCTGCTGCAAGGCATGCTCATCATTCGCCTCGATAAAACAAGGTATCTGAGAGAAATCTACCTCACGCTGCTTGGAGAAAGTCTGCATCGGATAAAGCACACCATAATGTAAAGCCATTCCCTGGAAAACATCCATCGGAATAGAGCCTGCCGTATGCAGAAAGACCTTGGTCTCCCTGCCCTTGCAAAGAACAGGAACCAACTCGGCAAGTGCACTATCCTTCACCGAGACGACGTATAAATCTGCATCAGAGCGAACAGCTGATATATCCGAAACAGGCTGCGCGCCCACCTCGGAAGCCAGAGCCGTAGCCGACTGCATCGTGCGGCTGAACACCTGCACCACATCATGCCCTGCGGCAAATATCGCCTTACCCAAATGAGTGGCAAGATTGCCAGCGCCAATCAATATCACCTTCATATCTTTTTCTTTTTCAATCTTATTTTTACCTAAAGCCATCAAGCCGCTTTACGCAAGCCATCAGGCCATTTTTACCTAAACAATCCTTGATAATGTGCAAAAATACTAAAAAAGAGCCACACAATGGAAGAAAACTTGTTTTTTTATAATTAATTTATTATTTTTGCAATGTGAAAAGAATTGAAGTAAGAATATATTCGGAAAACGAGGAACTGCCCCATCTGTTGGAGGGCAACTTCTTCCATAGCTTGGAACTCTTCCAGATAGGTGAAAAAGTACCAAGCGACACCCCCATTATGGCTGTAGCTACCCAGGAAGGAAGAGTAGTGGGACAAATGCTAGCCATGATACACCGCCGCCATATCCTTATTCCACCTTTTATATATACACATGCCCACGTGCACGGAGAAGGAGTCTATCTGGATGAAGAAACCGCCGAAGCCACCTTCCCTACTCTTCTGCATGCGATGACCCGCGAACTCACCCGCCGCCATACCCTCTACATCGAATTTTCAGAGATACAGAAAAAGATGTTCGGCTACCGACATTTCCGTCGCACGGGCTATTTCCCTGTAGCTTGGCAGGAAGTATATAATTCGCTACACAGCAAGACACCGGAAGAGAGACTCACCGACAAGGCTAAAATGCAAATTGAAGCTGCAGAAAGAAAGGGATTGAAATGTCATAGCACTTCTGACGAAAACGAAGTGAGAAGATTCTATCAACTCTATAGAAACTTCTACAAGATGAAACCTCGCCGCTATGTGCCACCAAGAGAATACTTTGAGCAAATAAGCAAAAGCAGCGAGGCAAAGGTCTTCGTGACAACCTACGACAAGAAGCGGCTGGGTATCAAGAAAGCCTCTTGCGAAAACAGGATACTGGGAGGATGCGCCCTGGCCTTCAGCGACAGCGATGCCTACCTGTGGCACCTGGCATCGCTCAGGAAGAGCTACCGATATCTGCATCCCGATACCCTGACCGTCTGGCACGCCATCCAATATGCCCACCAAAGGGGCTTCAAGCACCTGCACTTTATGGATGTAGGCTTACCTTGGAAGCGAAATCCGTATAGAGATTTCATTCGCAGCTTCGGAGGCAAGCCCGTGGCAAAATACCGCTGGTTCAGATGCAACATCGGCATCATCAACAGACTGATGAAATGGATATACAAGCCTTAAAGCTGTCCGATAGCCTTATCCAGCAATTCGAGACCGCGTTCGGTACAGAAACCACGAATCATGATGAGAGTGAAATTATCGAAGAGCTGCTGCATCGTAAATCTCTTATAGAGCTGATGATGCATCATCTCTGACATACAGATTCTCGAAGACTCATAAATCACCTCGAAATTCACATCCTTGCGGAAGTATCCCTCATCTACACCAGCCTTGAAGAAGCGCATGCTATCATCATACTCCTTGTCATGCTCCTCCTTCAGGAACTTCAGGATGCGGGGCATCCTATGAATCTCCTCATAGAAAACGACACCCACCTGCTGGTTACGCTCCATCTGAAGGCGATAGATATAGCCAATCACATCTATTACATTACGCGCGTGCGCAATAGCATACCCTTCAACACGGGCCTTATACTCAGCCCGCTCCATCTTCAGTCCTGCGAGCAGCAGTTCCTCCTTATCGCCGAAAATCTCATACACCGTACGCTTCGACACACGAAGTCCACGAGAAATCTCATCCATCTTCACCGCCTTCACGCCGCGCTGGTAAAACTCTCTCATGGCATAAGCTATGATCTTATCGCGCAAATCCTTTCTATATTGATTAATTTCTGCCATATCTCTTATTTTAATGGTTTGTTGCATATTCGATTCTGCCAACTCCATATAGCAAAACCGCATCCATTAGATAATTTTTGTGCAAAGATACAAAAAAAAACAAAAAACCATCTTTTTTTAATAAGTTTTTTATTACCTTTGCACAATCTTTAAGATAAAACGCATTTTTTGCGAAAAACAGAAAGAAATAGAATCATTAAACCAATATATTGTTATGGTAAAAATCACAAAAGAGGCGGCTCTCGAATATCACGAAGCAGGCCGTCCTGGTAAGATTGAGGTTAAACCAACAAAACCTTATCACACACAAACGGACTTGAGTTTGGCATATTCACCAGGCGTGGCTTTCCCATGCTTGGAGATTCAGCAAAATCCTGACGAAGTTTTCAAGTACACAGACAAGGGTAACCTGGTAGCTGTGATCAGTAATGGAACTGCTGTGCTCGGACTCGGCGACATCGGCGCGATGAGCGGCAAGCCAGTAATGGAAGGTAAAGGATTGCTGTTCAAGATTTATGGTGGCGTGGATGTATTCGATATCGAAATCGACGAGAAAGATCCTGAGAAATTCTGCGAAACCGTAGAGAAGATTGCACCTACTTTCGGTGGTATCAACCTGGAGGACATCAAGGCGCCTCAGTGCTTCTACATCGAAGAGCGCTTGAAGAAGACCCTCGACATCCCTGTGATGCATGACGACCAGCATGGTACTGCCATCATCTCAGCTGCAGGTTTGAAGAATGCCCTCGAAGTAGCCGGCAAGAACATTGCGACGTGAAGATCGTGGTTAATGGTGCCGGAGCTGCAGCCATCAGCTGTACCAAGCTCTACGTAGCCCTCGGTGCACAGGTGAAGAATATCGTCATGCTCGACTCTAAGGGCGTAATTACAAGCGACCGTGAGAACCTGACAGAGCAGAAGAAGCTGTTCGCTACCGACCGCCGCGATGTCCACACACTCGAAGAGGCCGTGAAGGGTGCCGATGTATTCGTAGGACTCAGCAAGGGCAATGTGCTCTCTAAGGATATGATTCGATCAATGGCAGACAGCCCTATCGTATTCGCACTCGCCAACCCTGTGCCAGAAATCAGTTACGAGGATGCGATGGAAAGCCGTCCTGACGTATTGATGTCAACAGGCCGTTCCGACTATCCAAACCAGATTAACAATGTTATCGGTTTCCCATATATCTTCCGTGGTGCACTCGACGTTCACGCCCGTGCCATCAACGAGGAGATGAAGATGGCTGCCGTTCACGCCATCGCCGACCTGGCTAAGCAGCCTGTGCCAGACGTAGTGAACGACGTATATCATGTAAACGACCTCACATTCGGTCCTAAGTACTTCATTCCAAAGCCAGTTGACCCACGCTTGATTACAGAGGTATCTGCAGCAGTAGCCAAGGCAGCTATGGAAAGCGGCGTAGCTCGCACCCCTATCAAAGACTGGGAGAAGTACAAGCAGGAATTGCGCCAGTTGCTCGGTCAGGAGACAAAGCTCACCCGCAAGCTCCACGATACAGCCCGCCTCCACCCACAGCGCGTAGTATTCGCAGAGGGCGGTAACCCTACCATGCTGAAGGCTGCAGTCCAGGCAAAGAACGAGGGTATCTGCGAGCCTATCCTGTTGGGCAACCCAGACCGTCTGAACCGTGTGGCAAGCCGATTGAAGCTCGACCTCTCAAGCATCGAGATTGTAGATATGCGTGCTGACAACGAGCAGGGTCGCCGTGCCAAGTTTGCCAAGCACCTGGCAGAGAAGCGTGCCCGCGAGGGTTACAGCTTCGAAGAGGCTTACGATAAGATGTACGAGCGCAACTACTTCGGTATGTCTATGGTTGAGCAGGGTGATGCTGATGCATTCATCACTGGTCTCTACACCAAATACAGCAATACCATCAAGGTAGCCAAGGACGTTATCGGCATCCGTGATGAGTACAAGACATTCGGAACCATGCACATCCTTAATACCCAGAAGGGCGTATATTACATCGCAGATACACTGATCAACCGTCACCCAGACGAGGATGTCCTGACCGATATCGCCAAGCTGTCTGCCGGCACAGTGAAGTTCTTCAACGAGGAGCCAGTAATGGCAATGTTGAGCTACTCTAACTTCGGTACCGATGCCATCGGTTCTCCTATAAAGGTAAAGAAGGCAGTGGCAGAAATGCAGAAGGAATTCCCTGACCTCGCTATCGATGGCGAGATGCAGGTAAACTATGCGCTCAACAAGGATCTCCGCGATGAGAAGTATCCATTCTCACGTCTCAAGGGCAAGGATGTGAATACTTTGGTATTCCCTAACCTGAGCAGTGCAAATGGCGCATACAAGCTTCTCCAGGGATTGAACCCAGAGGCAGAGATCATTGGCCCTATCCAGATGGGATTGAACAAGCCTATCCACTTCACTGACTCAGAGAGCAGTGTACAGGATATCGTAAACATCACAGCCGTAGCTGTAATCGATGCTTACGTAGAGAAGATCAAGAATCAGAAATAACATCTTATACAAGAGTTATTGAATATAGAATCTTAGGCTAGTAATAGCAAAAGATACATAGAAAAGAGCATGGGGGCAGAAGCTTGTCAGAGCTTCTGCCCTTTTTTCGTTATGGAGAAGCTACGCTCAATCAAACAAAAGAAAAACTGCTATCTAATTGATATGAAGAAACTACTAAAAAGCACTAAAGACTGCAAAAAAGCAAACGTTTACAGCACCAAAGACTGCAAAAAGCAAACGTTTACGCAACTTTTTCCGTTAACGCTAGTTAAACAATATCACTGTGCACCTACACATTCTACATAGACCCAAAAAAGTTTCAAAAAGATTTGGAGATACAAAAAAAATGATTTACCTTTGCAGCAGTTATCCTGAAAACAATCTTTTTACCTTAAGGAAAACTAATACCTATTGAAGATTTGGAGCGGTAGCCTGTGAAGGTCATCGCTTTTTTTGTTTATATCCGCTTTGTTAGGGGTTGCACCCGTTTTATTTTGCAAATCCCCCACATCTTTGTTAATTCTTCCTAAAAGAAGATAGTTTTTCATCTCTTTATTCTCTTGTTTCATAGAAAATAAGTAATTTTGCACCCCGAATGCTCATGGATTGGGCAAATATTACAGAAAAAGTTAAGTTCGTTGGGGCTCGGTAAAGATCCGGCACGATGCAGGACGCCTCGCGGAAAAACCCGTTTATATAATTAATTAAATGTACGCAATCGTAGAAATTAACGGTCAGCAGTTCAAGGCTGAGGAGGGCAAGAAGCTCTTCGTACATCACATCAAGGATGTTGAGGCAGGTCAGACTGTTGAGTTCGACAAGGTTTTGCTCGTTGACAAAGACGGCGCAATCACTGTCGGTGCACCAGCTGTAGAGGGTGCAAAAGTAGTAGTAGAAGTAGTGAACCCACTCGTAAAGGGTGACAAGGTTATCGTCTTCAAGATGAAGCGCCGCAAGGACTATCGCAAGAAGAACGGTCACCGTGCACAGTTCACTGAGGTATCAATCAAATCTGTAATCGCTTAAAATTAGGAGGAATTAGAAAATGGCACATAAGAAAGGTGTTGGTAGTTCTAAGAACGGCCGTGAATCAGCTTCACAAAGATTAGGCGTTAAGATCTGGGGTGGTCAGAGCATCATCGCAGGTAACATCATCGTTCGCCAGCGTGGTAACAAGCACTTCCCAGGTGAGAATGTAGCTCAGGGTAAGGATGATACATTGTATGCTTTGGCAGACGGTATCGTTTACTTCCACAAGGGCCGCAAGGACAAGAGTACAGTTTCTGTTCTCTCTCCAGAGGTTTACGCTGAGAAGACTAAGAAAGCTGACGCTTAAATTTTAAAGTTTTAGAAAAAACTATTCCAAACAAACAACATAGAAGCCTGCTCATACCTAGAGCAGGCTTTCTTCGTTTAACCCCATAAAAACCACGAAAAAACTTTAATTCTACCCTTCTCGGCAAAAAAGTTGGCATTTTTTTGCGCTATCACAAATATTTTTTGTAATTTTGCCTTCAAATAGGAAAATTAATATAAAAAAGAAATATTATGCTTACACTTAAACTCATCAGTGAAGAAACTGAACGTGTAGTTAAAGGTCTCGAAAAGAAGCATTTTCCAAATGCTCGTGAGGCTGTAGAGAAAGTTTTGGAGTACGACAAGATTCGTCGCGAAGCTCAGCAGAAGTTGGATAACAACAAGCAGCAGGCTAACCAGTTTGCCAAGCAGATTGGTGCCCTGATGAAGGAAGGCAAGAAAGAGGAAGCTGAGAGCGCCAAGGCTCAGGTAGCTATGCTCAAGGCTGACGCCAAGGCTCTGGAAGAGATTATGGAGAAGGCCCAGAACGATATGACCAACCAGTTGCTCGAAATCCCTAACATTCCTTGCGAGCAGGTTCCTGAAGGTAAGGATGCTGCAGACAATGTAGTTGTAAAGGAAGGCGGAGAAAAGCCTAACCTCGGTGAGGGCGCACTCTGCCACTGGGATCTCCTGAAGAAGTACAACCTCGTTGACTTCGACCTCGGTGTGAAGATCACAGGTGCTGGTTTCCCTGTATATATCGGCAAGATGGCTCGCTTCCAGCGTGCTCTCGAGGCTTTCTTCCTCGACGAGGCCCGCAAGAGCGGATATCTGGAGATTCAGCCTCCTTACGTAGTTAACGAGGATTCCGGTCGTGGCACTGGTCAGTTGCCAGACAAGGAGGGTCAGATGTATCATGCTAATCTCGACAACCTCTTCCTCATCCCTACTGCCGAGGTTCCTGTAACCAACATCTTCCGTGATGTTATCCTCGACGAGAAGGACCTCCCTATCAAGCGTTGTGCTTATTCTGCATGCTTCCGTCGTGAGGCTGGTAGCTATGGTAAGGACGTTCGTGGTTTGAACCGTCTGCACCAGTTCGACAAGGTGGAGATTGTACGCATCGATAAGCCAGGTCACTCATACGAGAGCCTGAACGAGATGCTCGACCACGTAGAGGGTCTCTTGAAGAAGTTGGAGTTGCCATACCACATCCTCCGTCTCTGCGGTGGTGACATGAGCTTCACCTCTTCTATCTGCTACGACTTCGAGACATGGAGTGCAGCACAGGGTCGCTGGCTGGAGGTTTCATCAGTATCTAACTTCGAGAGCTACCAGGCTAACCGCCTCCACTGCCGCTATCGCCATGCAGAGGACAAGAAGATTGAACTCTGCCACACCCTTAACGGTTCAGCTCTCGCTTTGCCACGTATCGTAGCAACCATCCTGGAGAACAACCAGACTCCAGAGGGTATCCGCGTTCCTAAGGTATTGGTTCCTTACTGCGGATTCGAGATGCTCGATGACAAGAACTTCGATTAATTCGACAAAAAAGAAGAACCCGGTTCTTCGGGAAATCAAGAAAAAAATCGTCAGAACTCCGAGTTCTTTCGAAACAAGAATAACAGAATGTACGAGGATAACTTCGGCTACCCAAAAGGCGGCCGCAGTTATCCTTTTGCGTTTTATATACCATGAGCAAACATCAAGACAACTAATAAGAAATAGAATCACAGATAGTATTCAACATAAAAAGTTAATAGCCCATGAACAAGATTATCAAGAAAATACAATACTCTGAGAAGGTATTCCGTTTCGATGTAGAAGCTCCACTCATCGCCAAGAGCCGCAAGGCTGGCAACTTCGTCATCATCCGTGTAGATAACAACAGCGAGCGCATGCCGCTGACCATCGCCGATGCTGATATCGAGAAAGGTACTATCACCCTGGTGGTACAGAAGGTAGGACTCTCCTCTACCAAGCTCTGCGCCTTAAACGAGGGCGATGAGATTCACGACGTGGTAGGTCCACTCGGAAACCCTACCCACATCGAGAACTTCGGTACCGTGATCTGTGCTGGCGGTGGCGTAGGCGTGGCTCCCATGCTCCCTATCATCAAGGCACTGAAAGCTGCAGGCAACCGAGTACTCAGTGTTATCGCTGGTAGAAGCAAGGACCTCGTCATCATGGAAGATGAAGTGCGTGCATCCAGTGATGAACTCATCATCATGACCGATGACGGAAGCTATGGCGAGAAAGGCGTAGTAACCGTGGGCATCGAAAAGCTCATCAACCAGGAGCACATCGACAAGGTGTTCGCCATCGGTCCTCCTATCATGATGAAGTTCTGCTGCCTCCTCACCCAGAAATATAATCTCTCTACTGATGTATCGCTCAATACCATTATGGTGGATGGTACCGGTATGTGCGGCGCCTGCCGCCTGACCATCGGCGGCAAGACCAAGTTTGTCTGCATCGACGGTCCTGAGTTTGACGGTGCTCTCGTAGATTGGGATGAGATGTTCAAGCGTATGGGTACCTTCAAGGACGTAGAGCGCGAAGAGATGGAGCACTTCGAGGAGCATCTGGCTACGGTGGATGCCGAAAAGAAGAAGGAGACTACAGACATTACGATGGATGTAGAGCCAACAGATGCACCAATAGAAGAACTGACCGACCGTAACGCAGAGTGGCGCAAGGAGTTACGTGCTTCGATGAAAGCAAAGGAGCGCACCGCTATCGAGCGCGTCAAGATGCCAGAGCTGGACCCAGTTTATCGTGCAACGACCCGCACAGAGGAAGTTAACATCGGTTTGACCAAGGAGATGGCTTTAACCGAGGCAAAGCGCTGTCTCGACTGTCCGAAGCCTACCTGTATGGAGGGTTGCCCTGTAAGCATCAACATACCATCCTTCATCAAGAACATCGAGCGTGGACAGTTCCTTGCCGCAGCCAAAGTTCTGAAGAACACCTCTGCCCTGCCAGCCGTTTGCGGCCGTGTTTGTCCGCAGGAGAAGCAGTGCGAGAGCAAGTGCGTACATCTCAAGATGAACGAGCCAGCCGTTGCCATCGGCTACCTGGAGCGTTTCGCAGCCGACTACGAGCGTCAGAGCGGCAACATCTCTGTACCAGAATGCGATGAGGCAAATGGCATCAAGGTGGCGGTTGTGGGTTCAGGTCCTTCAGGTTTGAGCTTTGCAGGCGATATGGCAAAGAAGGGATTCGACGTCACCGTGTTCGAGGCTCTTCACGAGATTGGCGGAGTATTGAAATATGGTATCCCAGAGTTCCGATTGCCTAATGCCATCGTGGATGTAGAGATAGAGAATCTCCAGAAGATGGGTGTGAAGTTCATTACCGACTGCATCGTGGGCAAGACTATCTCCGTGAAGGATTTGGAAGAACAGGGATTCAAGGGATTCTTCGTTGGCTCGGGAGCAGGACTTCCTAACTTCATGAATATCCCTGGTGAGAATGCCTTGAACATTATGTCATCCAACGAGTATCTTACCCGTGTGAACCTGATGGATGCAGCCAACCCTCATACCGACACCCCTATCAACCTGGGTAAGAAGGTGTTTGTAGTAGGTGGCGGAAACACTGCGATGGACAGCTGCCGCACCGCCAAGCGACTTGGTGCCGAAGTTACATTGGTTTATCGCCGTTCGGAGGCAGAGATGCCAGCCCGACTTGAGGAGGTGAAACATGCCAAGGAAGAAGGCATCAACTTCATGACCTTACATAATCCAAAGGAATATCTGGCTGATGAGAAGGGCGCAGTAAAGGCTGTAGTCCTGGATGTGATGCAGCTCGGTGAGCCAGATGCCAGCGGCCGTCGCCGTCCGGAAGCAACAGGCGAGACCATCACTTTGGAGTGCGACCAGGTAATCGTAGCTGTTGGCGTAAGCCCTAACCCACTCGTTCCTCAGAGCATCGAGGGATTGGAACTTGGCAGAAAGAATACGATTGCCGTAAATGACCAGATGCAGAGCTCTATTGAGGAGATCTATGCCGGCGGCGACATCGTAAGAGGTGGTGCCACCGTGATCCTTGCCATGGGAGATGGTAGAAAGGCTGCTCTCAATATGAGTGAGAAGCTTTTGAAGAAATAAAATAAAAAAAACAGAACTTTCGCATGTGCGAAAGTTCTGTTTTTTATACTATAGATTGAATCTCAAACCGAACTGGAGATTGAAATTCAACTTCTTATCCTTGAAGGTATTCTCCACATGGCTTCCGTTATCAAAATAATATTTAGCACCCGGTTCGATATACAGACCCACCTTTGGCGTGATGTCATACTGCGCACCGAGCGAAGCCTTTCCTGAGAACTGCACCCTGTCTCGCTTGGCATTCTCTTTCTTTACTCCCTCTTCTTCGGTATCATTCTTCACATTATAATCAGCCTCAGCACCAGCCATCAGATAAGCATGGAAGCCTCCGCTCTGCCAGAATTCATAATTCAATCCCACCGGAATACCCACATAATGAAGCACCTGATGAACATTGTAGCTATTACTTGATGCATATGGATAAAAATCAGAAGAAGTGCGTGTATATACCATACCCGTACTCAAAGACAGACGAGGTGCAATGCCAAAGGCTACCTGCAAACCAACAGATACAGGAGCATGATGCTTGGCATTCACCTGCTGGTTTCTTTGAATCGCCTTACAGGATGCCAAGAGATATTCTTCTCCATATATGCCTCCAGCCGTTGGATCAGGGATGACTCCAGGCATCGGCTCTGCCATCGTGCCATAACTATAATCACGATAGCTTCCAGATGCATCAGAATTAACACCGCCCAAACTTGACGTCAGGTTTTCGGCATAGAGTTGCATCGACCAGCCTGAAACCTCCTCATTTTTGTCAAAATGATAAGATTGAGAAGCATACGCTGCAGCATGATTATCGGCTAGCAAAGAAATTTTATTCTCAGATTCTTTCTCTAGAACATTACCCTTCTTCTTTTGGGGTGCAGCGGATGGCAAATCCGATGAAACGACATGGGATGCAGCGGATGGCAAATCCGATGAAACAGCATGGGATGGAGCGGATGGCAAATCCGATGAAACGGTATGGGGTGCAGCGGATGGCAAATCCGCTGAAACGACGCGGGAAGAAAGAGAAGCCAATTGCAAATTACCCTTTTCTACTTCCTCCTGATGCAGATAAATATAGCTTCCTCCTATTCCCAACAATGCCACAGCTGCTGCAGCCGCAGACCATCGCTTAAAATAGACAATCCTGGCTTTCTTTTTAGCCTCTGAACCAACGTGGAAATCTGAAGATTCTGAACTTTCAGAAACTATTGCCTGTGGATTCGACGAAACTGATTCTATATCATTCTGAGCAAGCGATTGTTCAATGCCTGCCCACAAGTCGTGGCTGACAGACTCCTGATAGCCTGCCAACTGGTCTTGAAGTTTGCTTGTCCAATCTTGATTACTCATATTCTTTCTCGTTTATATTATTTAGATATTCATTTATTTTCTTTGCCAGAAACTTCTTGGCTCTTAGATATTGCGAGGCAGAGGTACTCTCCTTGATGCCCAGCAGATCAGCAATTTCCTTATGGCTTCTTTGCTCAAACACAAACATGTTCAGAACCAGTCGATAGCCCTCGGGCAATTCACCGATCATCTTCGTCAATACGGCAGGCGGCACCCGTTCTACCTCCGGTTCGTCGTCACTCACATCTTCCGGAACTTCATCCACGAAAGTAATGCGACTCTGCTTTCTAGTAAAGCTGATGGCCTCATTTGCCACAATCCGAAGAAACCACGCCTTCAGCGAACCTTCGCCCCTGTACTCGAAGTTGGCAATACCAGAGAAAAGTTTCACAAAACTATCCTGCACCACATCCTCCGCATCATCACGTAAAGGGACATACCTCAGCGCTACCGCCATGGCATATCCTACGTAGCGGTCGTAGAGCCGGTGCATCGCTGCCCGACTGCCGCCCTTTATGTCATCCAAAAGTAGTTTTTCAGATTCCAATTTTCTCTATCTTTTATACATTAAACGAATAGCAACACAAAACCTTGCACCAAAAATGAACTTTTTTTGATGCAAGGCTATTTTTATACCGAGATAATCATTCCCTCATTGGTGAGATAGCTTTCCTCGAAAATCTCTTTGGCCTCTTTCAGCAGAACCGTCTCATCATTATATCTCGCACTATAATGTCCCAGGAGCAACTTGCCTACCCCGGCAGCCTTTGCCACCATCGCAGCCTGCTTTGCCGTACTATGGTTGTAGATCTTAGCCCGGTCTTCCTGTTCCGAAGTATAAGTACTTTCGTGATAAAGCACAGTTACCCCCTTCACCTTTTCCCAGAGATTCGGAATATATCGGGTATCACTCATATAGGCATAACTGCGAGGTTGGTCGGCAGGTGTCACCAGACGGGCATTCGGAATCACCTCGCCATCTTCGTTGGTCCAGTCAGCCCCATTCTTGATGTTGTTGATCTGACTGATCGGGATGCCGTAGTAATCTATCATATCTCTCTTGATATGAGGCAGCGTAGGCTTCTCTCTGAAGATATAGCCGCAGCATGGCAGACGATGTTTCAGAGGCACCGTCTCTACCGTGAGCGAATGGTCTTCGTAGATAATCTGCTGCTTCTCCGTATCCACAGGAATCATTTCCATCTCGTATTCCATCGTCTGCATAAAGAATTCTACCTGTTGTTTAAACAGAGGAGCATAATCCTTTGGAGCATAGATTCTTAACTTAGATGTACGTCCAAGCATTCCCAGCGTAGAAAGCAAGCCCATCAAGCCAAAGCAATGATCTCCATGCATGTGAGTGATGAAGATGGCATTGAGCTTGGAGAAATGGATATGAGAGCGACGGAACTGCATCTGTGCGCCCTCGCCACAATCTATCATATAGCATTTTCCCCGCATCTCAATGAGCTGCGAGGAAGCATTGTGTTTCAGGGTTGGCAGCGCACTGCCACACCCCAGTATATGTATCTTAAATGGTTCCAACTTAATCTAAAATTAGAATGACTATTTACTCCTGGCGCTTGAAGACATAGATGCCCTGGGTATTCTCGAGCATCAAGCTGTCAGATCCCAGTTTATCGATGGCAAAGGTATCCTTGTTGAGCAGTAGCTTTCCGTTCAGGATTTTCCATGAAGTCCAAGGATTGGTCTCAGCCTTCACATTGTTTTTTACCTCTCCGCCTTCCAGCAAGTCGAAGTTCTTGTCGAGTGAAGTCCACTTGCCCAAGAGTGAAGTAAGATTGATGATTTTCTGTGCCATCATCTCTCCATCCTGTGCCTTGTAACCGATAAGAGCGATGCGGTCGCCTGCCAGCAAACCACCCTGTACGATGTCTGGCTTCTCATCATCAATGAAGACAGAGAGCGTATCTCCCTCATCAGAAATCAGCTCCAGATTGTGCATAGATGTTCCCTCACCACATACACCGTAGATGGTTGAATCATCGGCAACCTCCTCCAGATCGAGGGAATCTGTAGGACTGATAACCTGTGCGGTCTTCTTATCCTTACAGCTATTGGCAGCAAAGAGTACCACCAAAGCCATCATCATATAAACTAATCTTTTCATAATCCTTATAGTTTTTGTTGTTATAAAAACGTTCTATTTATCTTGTCTTTCCTGCTTCTTGTCTTTCCAGCTTCTTGGCTTCATCCCACAGTTTATCCATTTCTTCCAAGCTCATGTCTTTCAGATTCTTACCCTGCTTTAAGGAATGATCTTCCACATAGTTGAAACGGCGGATAAACTTCTGGTTTGTTTTCTCCAGCGCATTGTCAGGATTGAGCTTATAGAGACGGGCTGCATTGATTACGGAGAAGAGGAAATCGCCGAGTTCCTGGGTAGAATTCTCCTTATCACCCTTGGCAAGTTCTACCTTGAGTTCTTCCAGTTCTTCCTGTACCTTATCCCATACGTCCTCCTTCTCCTTCCAGTCGAAGCCCACGTTTCGTGCCTTGTCCTGAATGCGATAGGCCTTGATAAGGGATGGCAGGGAATTTGGCACACCGCTCAGAACACGCTCGTTGCCATCTTTCTCCTGCTGCTTAATCTGCTCCCAGGTTTTCTCTACCGAGGCAGCATTCTTAGGTTTGCTGGCACCAAGAGCCAGGGTTTCTTCCGAGCTTCCCGCCTCAGCCTTACCAGTTGCCGTTTCTTCCGACTCCTTATATACCACCTGTCCCTCATCATTGATATACATATCAGGATTCGCCACTGTCCATTCGCCCTCTTCCTTCCAGTTGATGAAAGGATGGCGGAACATCAGTTTATCGGCCTCCTGATTGCAGACATCACAGATATCGAACTCGCCGTCTTCTCTGCCGATGATGCTATAGAACATCACGTGCTCCAGCACATCGCCCAACTCCTTCTTGATATCCTTGTAATCGCGCTTCATCAAGGCATCACAAAGCTCGAAAGTCTCCTCGATGGTATTCGGACGAAGGCTCTCGAATGTCTGCTTCTTATCCCATGGACACTGCAGGCGCAAACGGTCCTGCACATCCAGCAAGCGGCTGAATGCCGCCATTTTCTCTTCTTTCGTATGCATAACTCTAACCTCACATTAAAGATTATCTTTCCATTTCTTCCCGGCTTTCGTGTTGAGGAAAATGACAAAAGACAATGCAAACACAAACATCATTACATTAAAAAACAAATATGCTTCCATAACTATTACTTTTTATTCTTCAACAAATCATTGGCACTATATTTATGTAAAAATACGTAATTTATGCTGCAAAGATAATGATTTTCGCTCAAAAATTCGTATCTTTGCACCGTTTTTTAAGGAAAAAGAAAGAAAAAGAATAAAAATTAGATAGAAACAATGGAATTAGCAAGTAAATACGATCCACAAGCAGTGGAAAGTAAATGGTATCAGTACTGGCTCGACAACAAGCTTTTCTGCTCTAAGCCAGATGGTCGTGAACCTTATACGGTGGTAATCCCTCCACCAAACGTTACGGGTGTGCTCCACATGGGACACATGCTCAACAATACGATCCAGGATATTCTCGTTCGCCGTGCACGCATGGAGGGCAAGAACGCTTGCTGGGTACCAGGTACCGACCACGCTAGTATCGCTACCGAGCTAAGGTGGTTAACCGCCTCGCCCAGCAGGGTATCAAGAAGACTGACCTTACCCGCGAAGAGTTCCTCAAGCACGCTTGGGACTGGACTCACGAGCACGGCGGCATCATCCTCAAGCAGCTCCGTAAGCTCGGTGCCAGCTGCGACTGGGACCGCACAGCCTTCACCATGGACGAGACCCGCTCCCGTGCCGTTATCCACGTATTCTGCGACCTCTACCAGAAGGGACTCATCTATCGTGGCGTGCGAATGGTTAACTGGGACCCTAAGGCTCAGACTGCCCTCTCTGACGAGGAGGTTATCTACAAGGACGAGCACTCTAAACTCTATCATCTGAAGTATTACGTGGTAGAGCAGGACTGCCAGCAGGTGGACGAGGAGAACGTGATGCACAAGGATGAGAAGGGTTACTATGCCGTGGTAGCAACCACCCGTCCGGAGACTATCATGGGCGACTCTGCCATGTGTATCAACCCTGAGGATAAGAAGAATACCTGGCTGAAGGGCAAGCACGTGATTGTACCTCTCGTAAACCGCGAGATTCCTGTCATCGAGGATTCATACGTAGATATCGAGTTCGGTACTGGTTGCCTGAAGGTGACTCCAGCTCACGATATCAACGACCACGCCCTCGGTTTGAAGCACGGTTTGGAAACCATCGATATCTTCAACGACAACGGTACCATCAGCGAGGCAGCAGGTCTCTATGTAGGCATGGACCGCATGGATGTGCGCAAGCAGATTTCCATCGACCTTCAGAACGCCGGTCTGATGGAGAAGATTGAGGACTATAATAATAAGGTGGGCTTCTCTGAGCGTACCAATGTGCCTATCGAGCCAAAGCTCTCTACACAGTGGTTCCTCAAGATGCAGCACTTTGCCGACATCGCTCTTCCTCCTGTAATGGACGATGACATCGAGTTCTATCCTAAGAAGTACAAGAACACCTATCGCCACTGGTTGGAGAACATCAAGGACTGGTGTATCAGCCGTCAGCTCTGGTGGGGTCATCGCATCCCTGCTTACTACTTCGATAATGCCGGCAAGAAGGATTTCGTGGTAGCAGAGACTGCTGAGGAGGCTCTGAAGCTCGCTCAGGAAAAGAACGCCAGCATCAAGGCTGAGGACCTGGAGCAGGAGAGCGACTGCCTCGACACCTGGTTCTCTTCATGGTTGTGGCCTATCTCTCTGTTTGATGGTATCGAGCATCCTGACAATGAGGAGATCAACTACTACTACCCTACTTCCGACCTCGTAACAGGTCCGGATATCATCTTCTTCTGGGTAGCACGTATGATCATGGCTGGCTACGAGTATCGTGGCAAGATGCCATTCAAGCACGTATATTTCACAGGTATCGTTCGCGATAAGCTCGGCCGCAAGATGAGCAAGAGTCTCGGCAACTCACCAGACCCACTGGTTCTGATTGACAAGTTTGGTGCCGATGGTGTTCGTATGGGTATGATGCTCAGTGCACCAGCAGGCAACGACATTCTCTTCGACGAGAGCCTCTGCGAGCAGGGACGTAACTTCAACAATAAGATCTGGAATGCCTTCCGCCTCGTGAAGGGTTGGGAAACTGCAGATATCGAGCAGCCTAAGAGTGCAGAAATCGCCGTGAAGTGGTTTGATGCCAAGCTCAAGGAGGTGAACGAGGAGATGCAGAAGCAGTTTAAGGACTACCGTATCTCTGAGGCATTGATGACTGTATATAAGCTGTTCTGGGATGAGTTCTCATCCTGGTACCTGGAGATGGTGAAGCCAGCTTACGGCCAGCCTATCGACCAGAAGAGCTACGACGCTACCCTCCGCTTCTTCGATGCCCTCCTGAAGATGTTGCATCCATTCATGCCATTCATCACCGAGGAATTGTGGCAGCACATCTACGACCGCAAGGATGGCGAGAGCATCATGCGCGAGAAGCTGGAGATTCCTGCACCTACAGCTGAGGAGCTGAAGTTGGCTGCAGATATCGAGGCTGTGAAGCTGATTATCGCCGGTGTTCGTACCGTTCGCAACCAGAAGAACATTGCCCAGAAGGAGCAGTTGTCTCTGCAGGTAGTAGGCAAGAACGATTTCGAGGCTTACAACGACGTAACGCTGAAGATGGCCAACCTCGACAAGATTGAGGTCATCGCCGAGAAGAGTGCCGATGCATCCAGCTTCATGGTAGGCACCGACGAGTTTGCCGTACCATTGGGCGACCTCATCGACGTGGCAGCCGAGATTGAGAAGGCAGAGGCCCAGCTCAAGCACCTGGAGGGCTTCCTGATGGGTGTACGCAAGAAGCTCAGCAATGAGAACTTCGTTGCTCACGCACCTGAGAAGGTTGTTGCCCTGGAGCGCAAGAAGGAAAGCGACTCTGTAGAGAAGATTGCAGCCCTCAAGGCTACCATCGAGGAACTCAAGAAGAAGTAACAGATTCTTTTTATAGAAGAAGTAACAGATTCTTTTTTTATATATGTTGAATGTTGAGTGTAGAATGATGAATGCAGAATCTCAGACGGATGAATTCGTCAGCCATTCTGCAACTCAGCATTCAGCATTCAACATTCAACTTTTTTATTATGATCAAGAAGCTTTTCACCTTATTTATATGTATGTTTTCGTTCGCCATGACTTTCACCAGTTGTAGCGACGAGGCTTTTGATGTGGATAGCGTCAACAAGCAGACCATCCTGGTATATTATCCATGGACAGGCAGTACCACCAGTTCGGGTTTGAAGCAATACCTTGCAAACAACATCGACAGCATCTGCCAGGGTATCGTAGCCAAAAAAGGACTTAGTGACTCACGTGTGATGGTATTTTTCAGCGAGAAATACAACAAGAGCACACTCTACGATCTGCAGTACGATGCCGCCAGCAAGACGGTGAAGCGTGTGCCCGTGAAGACCTACGAGGACAACAGCTATTGCACGGCAGAGGGATTCGCCAACCTTCTCAATGAGGTGAAGCAAAATGCCGAGGCTCTCAACTATGCCCTCATCATCGGAGTACATGGTTCCGGATGGACCTATGCAGAAGATTGGGTGAATTATCCGAACTATGCCCGTCCTAGCTTCGGAAGCACAGCCACAGCCGGCAAGCCATCCAGTACATTCAGCGGCATCCAGTTTGGCAGCGACCCAGACCATCCGGTCACCCGCTTCTTCGGAAGTGTAAATTCCAAGAGTTATGCCATGGACATCCCAACCCTGGCAGAAGGAATCAGACAGAGCGGACTGAAGATGCAATACATCCTCTTCGATGCCTGCTATATGGGAAATGTGGAGACAGCATACGAGCTGAAGGATGTCACCAACTATCTCATCAGTTCGAGCAGCGAGGTGATGGGTATGGGCATTCCATACCGGAGCATCTGGAGCATGCTCAATTCCGCAACACCCAACTATTCCGGCATCGTGAACGGTATTGTCAACTTCTACAAATCCAGCGAAGTACCTTATTGCAACATGGCAGCCATCGACTGCCGCGAGATGGATAACCTGGCTAGCGTCATGAAGGAAATCAACAGCAAATATACGCTTGATTCCTCCATTCCTCTGGAAACAATCCAACCTCTCGACGGCTTCACTCCCAACCTATTCTATGATATGTCGGCATATGTAGATAGCCTCAAGCCAAGCGGTTACCTGAAAGATCAGTTTGCCGCCCAGATGCAGAAAACCATCAAGGCTGCAGCGCATACCGATGAGGCATTTACCATGCTGAAGGACTCATATAGAGGAACCACCTTCCAGGTGAAGAGCTATTGCGGCCTTTCCATCTCCGACCCGAGCCAACACAGTGTAGCCCTCAAGGGAAGAGAGAAGACAGGATGGTGGAAGGCAACCCACTAACATGGGAAAGTTTATCGTAAAGAACCCGAAACTACTTTTTCAAGTGGGCTTAGTACTCATCAAGTAAATTGTTCACATTTAAAAATTTAAAGGACAAAGATGGAATTTTTTATAATCGATCATAATGGACAGCAGGCTGGTCCTTTCAGTTTCGATCAACTCGTACAGAAGGGCATCAGTCCCGAAACACTGGTGTGGAAACAGGGTATGGCAGATTGGACTCCTGCCTGGAAAGTAGAGGAACTGAGAGCTGTACTGGAAGCAATAAGAGCCAACCAGCAGCAGGCTCAGCAGCAGGATTATCAGAAAGCCCAGCAGGAAGCCTATCAGCAGGGATTCCAGCAGGGAGCAGCGATGAATTCGAATTTCCAGCAGCAGCCAAAGAAGAAGACGAGCCATTTCGCAATGAAGCTGGTAATAGGTCTCATCATTTTCATCCTTGCCATATTTGCCGTAACCAATCCGGGCGCAGACGCTCATAAGGAGAAGGTTCGCACGGAGGCAAGCAAGGCGGTAGAAAAGGCGGTAGGATCTACCGACAACAATTTCTTCTCGCAGGCACTCCGCTCTGTAGCCAAGATGATGGCTGGCAGCATGATGGACGAAGCGATGAACCAGCTTTTCGAATACCACAACTATATCGTTTGCTCTACGGGTTCTGTAGAGTTCAACGGCAAGCCGCACACCGTGAGTTTCGGTATTCTCGGCAACGTCTATACGATGAATGCCGACGATATGGTGAAAGCACTGGAATCAGCCGATAATCTCCATATCGAGGAGTCAGAATCAAATGTATCCTCTGACAATCCTAATATGGATAGCTCAGATTCAGAAGACCAGGCTGACAGCGATGAAGGCAGCCTCAGCACAAGAATGCAGAAGAAACTGGAAGAGAAAGCCAATCAGGCTTTCGATAAGGCGGCAGATAAAGTGAGCAAGAAGGTAGAAGAGAAAATCAACCAGAAGCTCGACGAAACCACCGATTCTTCCAGCATCGAAAAGATAATCGATAAGATCCTGGAGTTATTTTAAGGGCATATAATACAAATCTCCCGTAAGAGCCTTAGCACGGTCTATTGCTACGCTCGGAATAAATACCTACCCGATTTAGAGACGCTTCTTGAAATCTCAAAGATTTTAGAAGTTGACCTCAAGGATTTGATTACGGACGAGAACGAAAGAGTGTAATGAACTCGTAGTTTCTGTCTTAGCTAGTATGTTGTAGAACTTCTGATAATAAAATATTATTTGAATATGGGCATAAGCAAAGATTTAACAGAAGAGGACATCAAGTTCCGCTATCTCAACGAAGCCATCACAAGCAAGGGATGGTCGAAGGATAGTATATTCATGGAACAGAAGGTTAAATTTACTGACGGTAAAATTAACCTTCATGGTAATCTTGTGCATAGAGAGAAACCGAAGTTTGCCGACTATGTACTTTATGCAAATAAGGCAACACCCATTGCTATTGTAGAAGCAAAGGATGCCAATCATTCTGTTTCTCATGGATTGCAACAATCCATGACCTATGCCCAAATGCTTGATGTTAAGTTTGCATACAGTTCAAATGGTGAAGGTTTTGCCGAACATGACTTCTTGACAGGCAAAGAACGCACTTTTGCTATGGACGAATTTCCAACAAAAGAAGAACTTATCGAAAGATATAAAAATGAGGCTAACGATGGTAACGGACTTAATAAGCAAGAGTTGTCTGTCATTGAACAGCCTTTCTGTACAGGACAGAACATTTTTCCACCACGATATTATCAGCGCAATGCAGTAAACCGCACAGTCGGTGCCATTGCTAAAGGACAAAACCGTGTGCTCCTTGTCATGGCAACCGGTACAGGCAAGACATATACTGCATTTCAGATTGTATGGCGTTTACTTAAAAGTGGTTTGAAGAAGAAAGTGTTGTATCTTGCGGACCGAAACATATTGGTTGACCAATCCATACAGCAGGATTTCAAACCATTAGAAAAGGTAACGCACAAGATAGATTACTCAAAAGACAAGAACCACTTGGAAGAATTGGGTTCCTATCAAGTGTTCTTTGCACTCTATCAACAGTTGATTGGACAGAATGATGCCAAAAACTATAAGGAGTTGTTTCCTAATCCAGACTATTTTGACCTTGTTATCGTTGATGAGTGTCATAGAGGTAGCGCAAAGGATGATAGCAACTGGCGAAACATTTTGGAATACTTTTCTTCGGCTACTCATATAGGTATGACAGCAACACCAAAAGAAACAAAGTACCAGTCGAGTATTGGCTACTTTGGTGAGCCTATATATACATACAGTCTTAAAAACGGAATTGAGGACGGTTTCCTTGCTCCTTTCAAGGTCATCAACATCACAACCAACATTGGCGATGAGTGGAGACCGACAAAGGGACAAAAGGATATTTACGGCAACGAGATAGAAGACCGCATTTATAACAACAGCGACTATGATTATAACATTGTTATAGAAGACCGTATAAGGGAAGTTGCGCAGGAAATAACAAACTATCTGAAAAGTACAGACCGTATGGCGAAAACCATTGTATTCTGTGCCGATGAAGTTCACGCTGAACGCATGCGTGTGGCATTGACCAATGCCAATTCCGATATGTGCAAGAAACATCCCGACTATGTGGTTCGCATAACAGGTAGCGATGAGTATGGAAAAGGCAAACTGAATTACTTTATCTCAGTATCTTCAGAATATCCTGTCATTGCAACAACCAGCAAACTGCTTTCTACCGGTGTGGATTGCAAGATGGTAAAGCTGATAGTGCTTGACCAGCAGATTGGTTCCATGACAGAGTTTAAGCAGATTATAGGTCGCGGAACCCGTCTTCGTGAGAATGAGGGAAAAACCAATTTCACAGTGATGGATTTTCGCAATGTAACACGCTTGTTTGCAGACCCCGATTGGGATGGACCGATAGAGATTGACCCAAACTATCCTGCAAAACCAAACGAAACGGACCCACGTACATTTCCAGAGGACACAGACACTCCTCCGTCCTCAACAAATGCGCCAGTTACACACTCAAAACCGATTGTAGATAGAGAAGGATGCCAGGTGATGGTTGTCAATAAGGTAGTGTCCGTTTACGATGCCGATGGCAAGCTGCTTCGCACGGAGAGTATTACCGACTACACGAAGAAGAATATCCTTGATTCGTTTGCAACCATTGATACATTTACCTCCAAATGGAAAGAATTAAAGAAAAAGTCAGACATTGCTGATATGCTGAAAGAAAGAGGCATAGACCTTGCGGAATTAAAGACTTCACAGGAAATGAGCAATGTGGATGATTTTGATTTCATCTGCCATATCGCATACGGCAAGAAGACCCTGACGAGGCGGGAACGTGCCGAGCAAGTGAAAAAGCGTGATATATTCACCAAATATGGTGAGCAGGCACGGCTGGTACTTGAGGCTTTGCTGGAGAAGTACATGGAAGAAGGCATTTCTGAACTTGAAAGTCTCACTGTGCTTGAAAACGATCCTTTCCGCCGATTTGGCTCTAAGGCAAATATAGTAAAGTTCTTCGGTGGAAAGAGAGATTATCTGAAGGCCGTAAAAGAGTTGGAGCAGTCAATATATAATATAGCATAAAAAGAAACAATATAAAATGAGTTTATCAAATTTCGTAAAACGAGTACGCAATATCATGCGCAATGATGCTGGTATCAATGGCGATGCGCAACGCATAGAACAAATGGCATGGATGCTTTTTCTGAAAGTTTATGACGAGAAAGAGAATGACTGGGAGTTGGACGATGATGATTACAAATCTATTATTCCAGAAGAATGCCGTTGGCGCAACTGGGCGCATGACGATGGAAGCGGTAATGCCTTGACTGGTGACGAGCTGCTTTCGTTTGTCAACAACACATTGTTTGTGGAGCTCAAAAAGATAGAAGTAACACCAGACACCCCTATCCGCCAAGCAATAGTAAAGACCACATTTGAGGATGCCAACCAATATATGAAAGATGGAGTTCAACTTCGTCAAGTGCTGAATGTAATTGACGGTTTGAATCTTGGTGACTATGAAGAGAGTCATGCTTTCGGAGAGATATACGAGACTATCCTCAAGGAAATGCAGTCGGCAGGTTCATCTGGTGAGTTCTACACCCCAAGAGCCCTGACTGAGTTCATGGCAGAAATCGTGAATCCACAGATTGGCGAGAAAATGGCCGACTTTGCATGTGGCACTGGTGGTTTCATCACCAGTTGGCTGGGTGAACTGGATAAAAAGGTGAAAACAGCAGAAGACCGCAGGAAGTTTAACCAATCAGTATTCGGTATTGAGAAGAAACAATTTCCATATATGCTATGCGTAACAAACTTGTTGCTTCATGGCATAGATACACCTTTGGTCTATCACGACAATTCATTGACAAAGGATGTGTTGAACTATACTGACGACGACAAGTTTGACGTGATACTGATGAACCCACCATACGGCGGCAACGAGAAGGCTGACGTAAAGTCGCATTTTCCCTCAGATATGCGAAGCAGCGAGACTGCTGACTTGTTCATGGTTCTCATCATGTACCGACTGAAGAAGAATGGTCGTGCAGCGGTTATTGTTCCAGACGGTTTCCTGTTTGGAGCGGACAACACAAAGATAGCCATCAAGACCAAGTTACTCAGAGATTTCAACTTGCATACCATTATACGTTTGCCTGGCAGTATCTTTGCACCTTACACTTCGATTGCCACGAATATTTTGTTCTTCGACAATACCAGTGCGGAGGGTGCTCCAGAAGGTTATTCTACAAAGGAAACGTGGTTCTATCGTTTGGATATGCCAGAGGGTTACAAGCATTTCTCCAAGACAAAGTCCATGAAGTCGGAACATTGCGACCCAATCCGTGAGTGGTGGAACGACCGTAAGGAGATTATTATTGCTGATGGTGACGAGAAATCCCGTTGCTATTCGGTTGAAGACCTTATCGCCACCGATTGCAACTTCGACTTGTGCAAGTTCCCGAAAGAGGATGAAGAAATCCTGCCTCCTGCCGAACTGCTTGCTGACTATTTCAAGAAGCGCAAGGCTCTTGATCATGAAATTGATAAGACATTGGCGGAGATACAGCGCATCTTGGGGATAAATGTGAATGTGGACGAATTGTAATGAAATAAAAATAGTATATGAACAAACCAGAGTTTACATATAATCAGGGTATTGTACCTTCTGTAGAATATCACGAATGGCTTAAAAGTCTAAAACTTCGCTATAAGGATGCGCAAATAAAGGCTTCTGTCAAAGTAAATAGCGAGTTGATTCGTTTTTACTGGTCCTTGGGAAAAGATATTGTTGCAATGAAGGTAGAAGACCACTGGGGTAAAGGCGTGCTAAACCAACTTAGCCTTGACTTAAAAGATACGTTTCCACAGCAGAACGGTTTTTCAGTTACCAATCTTAAATATATGAAGCGTTGGTATAGTTTCTATGCACAGTCTGATGAAATTCGTCACCAACTTGGTGACGAATTGGAATTTCCAGCGAATTTCAGTCTTGTCCCATGGAGACATCATATATCGATTTTCACTAAGAGCAATAGTGTAAAGGAAGCCTTGTTTTATATAAACAAGACAATTGAAGGCAATTGGAGTCGGAGCACTTTGGAAAATAAAATGGAAGAAAAACTATATGTTAAACAAGGTTGTGCTGTCACTAATTTTTCTTCAAAACTTCCTGCTGCTCAGAGTAAGTTGGCGGAAGAAGTGTTGAAAGACCCTTATAAATTGGACTTCTTGCATTTGAAGGAAGATTATGATGAAAAAGACTTGGAAGACGCTTTGGCTCATAACATAACGCGTTTCCTTTTGGAATTAGGACAAGGTTTTGCCTATGTAGGCAGGCAAATGGAATTGCGTATGCCCGGAGGTCAATCTTTTTACCCCGATATGATTTTTTATCATATTCATTTGAAATGCTATGTAGTAATTGAGTTGAAGGTGGTAAAGTTCATTCCTGAGTTTGCTGGAAAATTGAATTTCTACGTTTCCGCAGCTGATCATTTGTTGAAAAAAGATGACGATAACCCAAGTATCGGATTGCTTATCTGCAAGTCAAAAGACGATACGGTAGTAAAATGGTCGTTTGAGGACATAAATAAGCCTATCGGTGTATCAACATATCAATTGCAAGAAATTGTTGACCAGACAATAATTTCAGCCTCAAAAGGATTGATGAAAGAATAATTAGGTGATAATAATGGCATTAACAAGCATAACAGAATTGGTGGTTCGCAACTGGCTTATCGGTTGGCGTATCGTGACACAGGAACAAAATGGAAAGGAACGTGCGAAATATGGCAAGCTTGACGAATCTGCGATACCATTCTATCCTAACCTATCATGGTTCACTATGAACGCTTACTGCGTGTAAAAGAGGCAGAAAATGAAGATTAGAAATAGTATATAATTCGCCAACAACTTGTTGCGAATTGATGCTTTACGATAAAACTTATGTTATGAACGGAAAACAATTAAAGAACAGCATATTACAATGGGCGATACAGGGAAAACTTGTACCGCAAGACCCTAATGACGAGCCTGCAAGCGTTTTGCTTGACAAGATTCGCCAAGAGAAAGAACGCTTGATCAAGGAGAAGAAAATCAAGCGTGACAAGAACGCATCCATTATCTACCGTGGTGAGGACAATTCCTATTATGAGAAGATACTTGCTACGGGAGAGGTGAAGTGCATTGATGAGGAGATACCGTTTGAAATACCAGCAACATGGAATTGGGCAAGATTGTCAAACATAACCTCCATTTTGGGAGATGGCATTCACGGAACTCCCGAATACGATGCAACAGGAACTGTTTATTTTATCAATGGCAATAACCTAAGTAATGGAAGCATTGAGATTAAAGCCGACACAAAAAAAGTAAGTGAACAAGAGGCAGAAAAACATAAACGTCTGCTAAATTCTACAACAGTTTTAGTCTCTATAAATGGTACTTTAGGTAATGTTGCCTTTTATAATGGGGAAAATGTGATTTTAGGTAAAAGTGCTTGCTATTTCAACTTGATGGATAACATTGACAAACAATACATCAAACATATATTGGAGACAGAATATTTTACTGAATACGCAAAAAATGTTGCAACTGGTAGTACAATAAAGAATGTTCCATTGGCTGGTATGAGAAATTTCTTGATACCTGTTCCACCTATTACCGAACAACATCGTATTATATTGGGAATGGTACGGTTGGCACATTCTATAAATCGTTACAATGATGCCCAAACAAAACTTGATTTATTGAACAATGTTCTAAATGAAAAGTTGAAAAAGTCTGTCTTGCAAGAAGCTATACAGGGAAAGCTTGTTCCACAACTTGCCGAAGAAGGTACAGCACAAGAACTGCTTGAACAGATAAAGGAAGAGAAACAAAAACTCGTCAAAGAGGGCAAGCTAAAGAAGTCTGCCCTCAACGATTCTGTTATCTTCCGTGGTGACGATAACAAGTATTATGAGCAGATAGGCCAAAAATGCTTGGATATAACTGAGCAAATTCCCTTTGAAATCCCAAGTAATTGGGAATGGTGTAGAGTTCGTAATGTATCAAACTCTTATATTGGTCTAACGTACAAACCGTCAGATATTGACGAGAAAGGAACTATCGTATTACGTTCCTGTAATATACGAAATGGCAAGTTAGTATTAGATGATATTGTAAGAGTAAGTTCTTCCATATCAGAAAAATTGCTTATAGAAGAGAATGACATTATAATTTGTGCAAGAAATGGGAGCAAGCGGTTAGTTGGAAAATCGGCTCTTATAAGGAATTTGACAGAGCCAATGACATTTGGCGCATTTATGGCAATATGTAAAACTCCTATTTACGAATATATGTTTGCTTATTTGCAGTCTGATTTGTTCTTTGGGCAGTTGAGAGATGTGAGTAATACAACCACAATCAATCAACTAACCCAAAACAAATTCAATGATTTTCTTATTCCTTTACCTCCTTTACGAGAACAGAAACGAATAGTCCAAAAGATAGAGCAATTAATGCAGTTGCTCAAATAGTTTTTCTATTTGAGCAACAATGCGTTGCTGCTCTTTTAATGGGGGTAGAGGTATAAGAATCTTGTCTAAAGCTTTAGAAGAAAGCCCTTGTATTCCAATACCTTTACCACCTATTCGTCCTGTTGCCTTATAGAAATAAAACACCCAAAAGAAGAACTTTGTACAAAGTTGCTTGTAAGCACGAAGTTTATGTATATGATTTTGGATTCTTATATCATATTGATAGTTCCATATTGCAGCACGCCCAATGTCTCCACCTTCACAGACAAGTAAATCTCCAAATGTAGCAGTGCATTTTTCTATTTCTTCATCTGTAAAACGCATCTGTTTAAGATTATCGAGTTCAAATCTATCCCAATATAGATTTGAAGTGGTAATGTAAGTCATTAATTCCCCTTTTTGATTTAACGCATTTAATGCCTTTCCCGTGCAATGTGAGAACAGTGTTCCCAAACGGCACCATTCCCATGTATTAGGAATATCAAATGGTATTTCATCATCAACACTGATTCTCTCTTTTTTGTTAATGGTATAGTACTTGTTATCGTCACCACGGAAGATAACAGAGTCATTGAGGGCAGACTTCTTTAGTTTACCTTCCTTGACGAGTTTCTGCTTCTCTGTCTTTATCTGCTCCAACAAATCTTGAGCTGTACCCTCCTCAGTAAGTTGCGGAACAAGTTTTCCTTGAATTGCTTCCTGTAAAATGGACTTTTTAAATTGTTCCTTTATCTCCTCGTTCAACAGATTCAATCTGTCTTGGCATAGACCATAATTACCTCAGTTCGGGATAAGAAATAGTGCCTAAAAAAGTTGGTAATCTCCGATATTTTTTGTATCTTTGTAGGTGAAATCCAATTAGTTACAAACATAAAAAGATATCATTATGGAGATTACCAAGGACAAAGTTACAGAATTATTTTGTATTATTGATGAATTTTACAAAGTTTTTGATGCTGAAAATGCAGGAAAATTGCTTTTG
>NZ_QSIG01000023.1:0-57865 GCF_003468525.1 Prevotella sp. AM34-19LB
CTTTGCTGAGCACGGCTTGCATATTGAGCCATAGGTATGGTCGTTGGGTTTGGACAACAGCCTTTTTTACGAGACTTGATTTGCCAAAACGTCGTGGTGACATAAGAACGAGATGGTTCTCGCTCTTGAGAAACTGTACGATGTAGTCCAGTTCTTTCACTCTGTCTGTAAAGTATGGGGCATCAACCAATGAGCCAAATTTAAACGGATTTTCCATAATCGATTTTTTTCGTAACGAAACTTTTCGCAAAGATACGAAAAAATAAAGATGCTTAGAAGATAATCTCCTTTAAATTATTATTGTTTAACATCTTTTAGATTGAGCCGTCAGCGTAAGACTTATCTTGCTCTTTTAAATGAATATCATTAAAAACTGCAGCAAAGATACAAATAATCCCTCAATGAGGGATGAATTCTTTTAAAAATATCCCTCATTGAGGGATGAATTTAATCATTTTTATCCCTCATTGAGGGATTTTTGCAAGTATAGTCTTTTCATAAGCCTTGTCGTTTCTATTTTAATTAATTAAATAGTGGCAAAACTAGTTTAATGACGGCTCAATCCCATAAGGGAAAATAGGCATACTATTAAAAGAAAATAGAATTATCCTTAAGGGAAAATAAAAACACCATTAAAGGAAAATAGGAATATCCTTAAGGGTAAAAGCTGATACTATTAAAGAAAATCTCCGTTCAATAGTTTTGAACGTACATTCAAAACTTCTGAACGCACATTCAAAACTATTGAACGGAGATTCAAAATCATTGAATATAAAAAATCGTTAGGGCTTATCCATTTTTTCTATAAGCCTATCACCTTTTTTCTATAATTCTATAAGATATCTCCCATAAGCCTATAACCTTTTTCCTATGAAAGCGAAAGCATCTTTTCTATAGGCTTCACGGCATCCTTGGCTATTTCTGGAGCCACTTCTACTGTAGGCCAGCCGAACTTCAGGCTATTGTAGATCTTCTTCAATGAATTCATCTTCATATACTCGCACTCATTGCAGCTGCAACCTACTCCACCCTCACTTACCTCTGGTGGTACAGGATAGAAGATGACGTCAGGGCAGTTGCGCTCCAACTCATGCAGAATACCTGCCTCTGTGGCGATGATGTACTCCTTGATTTCAGGATGCTCCTGGGCATAATGCAGCATCGTGGCGGTAGAACCCTTCACGTCGGCTACGGCAAGCACTGGTGCCTTGCACTCCAGGTGAGCCATCACAACAGCCTCAGGATGCTCCTGCTTCAACTTGATGATAGCCTCTACCGAGAATTTCTCGTGTACATGGCAGCCACCGTTCCAGAGCAGCATGTTTCTGCCTGTTACGCTGTTGATATAGTTGCCGAGGTTGTAATCAGGACCAAAGATAATCTTCGCATCCTGTGGGAAACTGTCGATTACCTTCTTGGCATTGCCACTAGTCACCACGCAATCGGTCAAAGCCTTCACGGCAGCAGTGGTATTCACATAGCTTACCACCTGGTAGCCTGGGTGCTCTTCCTTATACTTCTTCAGATCCTCAGCCTTACAGCTGTCGGCAAGCGAGCAGCCGGCATTCAGGTCAGGGCAGAGCACAATCTTGTCTGGACTCAAGAGCTTGCAGGTTTCAGCCATGAAATGCACACCGCACATCACCATCACCTTAGCTTCTGTTTCAGCAGCCTTACGAGCCAAAGCCAGAGAATCACCCACAAAGTCGGCAATATCCTGAATCTCGCCTACTGTGTAGTAGTGCGCCAGGATAATCGCATCTTTCTCCTTGCAAAGCTTTCTGATTTCAGCTTTCAAGTCTAAGGTTTCGTCGATCGGTTCATCCACGTAACCTTTCTCAATCCATTCTTTTTTCACCATAACATTAATATTATATTTTTTATTTCTTATTTTTAAAAAGAGATTATAAGGATGATGATATGTCGTGGATAAGTGGATAAAAAACACCTTCTAAATTTGTTTTTTTCATTATCCATATCTTATGCAGAGTTATCCGTATTCAACTTGGAAATCTTTTTCTTGGTCTTTAAAGGATTAGCTCTTTTATCAACATTTCCCCAATTCGGTGCAAAGTTAATAAGTTTATATCTTTTTTCCGTCAAAAACTGCGAAAAAGTTTCTAAAAACTTATTAATAATCCTGTGGATATCCCTATTCTTCGGGTTTCGGGATGGGAGCGGTGGATATCCACAAAGTTATTAAATAGTTATTCCTGTGGTTTTCCTTATACTTTTCCACGGGTTTGTGGATAATGAAAAAAGCAGGTTTTCCCCTGACTTTTGCGTCATCGGAAAATCTGCTTCTTCTATCTCTTTATCCATCTCTTCTTCTTTTATGAAGGAAAAGATTCTCTTTATTTTCTGTTCAGAACGTTCTCTACCTTTTCCACAATCAGCTCCGGCGAGATGTTCTTCATGCAGGCAAAGTCGCCACGCATGCACGGCTTGTTGCCATAGATGCTGCATGGGCGGCAAGGCATATCGAGCTGTACGGCATTGTCGGGACTCTGATGCCAGCCCATAAAACCGGCGTAAGGATGGGTGGCTCCCCAGATACTTACCACTGGGGTATTGACCAAAGATGCCAGATGCATGTTGCCGCTGTCCATACTGATCATCAGGCGGAGATGACTCATCAGGATGAGTTCGTCGGAAATGCCGTGGAGCTTGCCTGATGCATTCACTACCTGTGGATATTTCTCTTCCCAGGCATCCATCACCGGAGTTTCGGTCTGTCCGCCTCCGAAAAGGAAGATGCGACAGTGAGGATGATTGTGAATCAGGCGCTCTACTACCTTCTCCATCTGCTGTACCGGATAAATCTTGCCCTCGTGGGCAGCGAATGGAGCCAGACCTATCCAAGGTTCCGCTGGGTTATGAGCATCCTTGTTGATAACTGTGGATTTATCCTTGCTGTTATCAACAGTAACCTGGAAAACTTGTTCAGGGAGCAGGCTCAGGTCTCCTCCTTCTTCCGGGAAGAGAGAAGTGAAATCCATCTGTACAGGATAACCCAACTTGGCAAAGACATCGGCGTAATTCTGGAAGGAAGATGGCTGTTTCTCCATCACCTTGCCGGAGGAAGCCACCAGCTTGCGCTTTCCCTTGCGATGCTTGTCGATATGAGCCACCTTGAAGTTGGAGAGATTGAAGCGCATGCGCAGATAACTGGAGCGCAAAACGCTGTGAAGGTCGGCTATCGCGGTAAACTGTTTGGCGATGAGCCGGCGATAGAGTGCATTGAGACCTTTTACACCCTTATATTCCCCCTTGAGGTCAGCCTCCATGAAACCGACATTTGGGGCAAGATTCTCGAAGAACGGGCGAGCAAAGGAACGGCTTAACACGGTGATTCTTACGTGAGGATACTGCTTTGCCAATGAATAAATCACGGGTACAGTCATGGCAACGTCACCCATGGCCGAAAATCTAATAACGAGAATATGTTCTGTCTTCATCTTTTTTAGTCTCTTTATATATATAATAAGGTGTAAAGCAGAGCGGGCTTCGCTTTTTATGGTAAAAAACAAAGCCTACTCTGCCCCTATTCTGATTGATGCGGTTTTACTTCTTGTAGAGTACAGGGTTGGTAGAAGGATCGTTGTACATCTTCATCTGTCGATAAACCTTCATATACTTTCTTCCAGCCTCGATGTCCTCCAGGAGCTGGTCGATGGCAGTAGAAAGATCCACCTGCTGCTCGAGGAGTACGTTGAGCTTAGCCTGGCACTTTGCCTTGTGCTCTTCAGAAGCCTCTGGGCGCTCCACCTGCTCCTTCATGTGATAGATCTTGAGGGCAAGGATGCTGAGACGGTCAACTGCCCATGCAGGACTTTCAGTATTGATGCGTGCATCATCCAGCACCTTAACATCCTTGTAAACCTCGCGGAAGTAAGAATCAATCTGCTCTACGAGATCAGTACGGTCCTGGTTGCTCTTATCGATTCTGCGCTTCAGTACGAGCGCCTCTGCAGGGTCAATCTGAGGGTCGCGGATGATATCCTCGAAATGCCACTGAACGGTGTCGATCCAGCATTTGAGGTAGAGACGGTTCTCGATGGTACCTTCCTCGAATGGATTATTGATAGGAGTATCAATGTTGTCTTTGATGTGATAATCGGCTATCGCCTGATTAAAAATCTTGTTAGCGTTTTCTGTAAATGTCATACGGTTTGAACTATTTGATTTAATACCGTACAAAAGTAACAAAATAATCTTAAAGAGCCAACAAAAAAGCGAAAAAAGGCGAAAAAGATGCACAATTGGGGGGTGTTTGTGCACTGAAAAGCACTTTTTTTGCTAAAATATTTGTTTATATCAAAAAAAAGTGTTCCTTTGCACCCAGATTTTTAATTAGAAATTAAATTATAAACATTTTAAAGGTTACAATTATGTCAGAAATTGAAAGCAAAGTAAAGGCAATTATCGTAGATAAGCTCGGTGTTGATGAAGCAGAAGTTAAGCCAGAGGCAAGCTTCACAAATGATCTCGGTGCAGATTCTTTGGATACTGTAGAGTTGATCATGGAGTTCGAGAAGGAGTTCTCTATCTCTATCCCAGACGATAAGGCTGAGAAGATTGCTACTGTAGGTGACGCTATCGCTTACATCGAGGAGAACGCTAAGTAAATTAGCAACTAAAATTTTATAAATGGAATTAAAGAGAGTTGTAGTAACAGGTCTTGGTGCTGTGACTCCAGTTGGTAATTCTCCTGAGGAAACTTGGGAGAACCTCCTCGCTGGAAAGAGCGGTGCTGCCCCTATTACTCATTTCGATACAACTAATTTCAAGACCAAGTTCGCTTGCGAAGTAAAGGACCTGAACATCAATGAATGGATTGACCGTAAGGAGGCCCGCAAGCTCGACCGTTATACCCAGTTGGCTATGATTGCCGCTATGCAGGGTGTAAAGGATGCAAACATTGATCTTGAAACAGAAGATTTGAACAACGTTGGTGTTGTTTTCGGTGTAGGTATCGGTGGTATCAAGACTTTCGAGGATGAGGTGAAGTACTTCGCTACTCATGAGGAGAACGGTCCTAAGTTCAACCCATTCTTCATCCCTAAGATGATTGCAGATATCGCATCTGGTCAGATTTCAATCCACTTCGGATTCCACGGACCAAACTATACCACAACATCTGCATGTGCTTCTTCAAGCAACGCATTGGCAGATGCCTTCAACCTGATTCGTCTGGGCAAGGCAAACATCATTGTCAGTGGTGGTGCTGAGGCTGCTATCTGCGCTTGTGGCGTAGGTGGTTTCAATGCCATGCACGCGTTGTCAACTCGTAACGATGACCCTGAGCATGCTTCACGTCCATTCAGCGCAAGCCGTGATGGATTTATCATGGGCGAGGGTGCTGGCTGCTTGATTCTCGAGGAGCTTGAGCACGCTAAGGCTCGTGGTGCGAAGATCTATGCTGAGATGGTAGGTGAAGGCGAGAGCGCTGACGCTTATCATATCACAGCTTCTCATCCAGAAGGTCTCGGTGCTAAGCTCGTGATGGAGCGCGCACTTGCTGATGCTAACCTCAAGCCAGAGGACATTGACTACATCAATGTTCACGGTACATCTACCCACGTAGGTGATATCTCTGAGGCTAAGGCTATCAAGGCTGTCTTCGGTGATGCTGCTTACAAGCTCAACATCAGTTCTACTAAGTCAATGACTGGTCACCTCCTCGGTGCTGCTGGTGCAGTAGAGGCTATGGCTTGTGTTCTTAGTGTGAAGAACGATATCGTTCCTCCTACTATCAACCACGAAGAGGGTGACAATGATCCAGAGCTCGATTACAACCTGAACTTCACATTCAACAAAGCTGAGAAGCGTGAGGTTCGTGCTGCATTGAGCAATACATTCGGATTCGGCGGTCATAACTGCTGTGTAGTATTCAAGAAGTATGCTGAATAATTTAATAGATAGAATAAAGCTCTCTTTCCGCAAGGATAAAGAGCTTTATTTTTCTTTGTACGAAATCCTAGGTTTTTATCCCCACGACATCAGTTATTACAAGATGGCACTGATGCACAAGAGCATCATGCACCGCAATTCCAAGGGCAAGCCTGTGAACAACGAGCGCCTGGAGTTTCTGGGTGATGCCGTACTGGATGCTGTAGTGGGTGATATCGTGTATCAGCACTTTCCTGGCAAGCGAGAGGGATTCCTCACCAATACCCGAAGCAAACTGGTGCAGCGTGATACGCTCAACAAGCTCGCCCAGGAGATGGGAATCAATCAACTTGTTTTATCTAATGGACACAGTTCTTCTCATAACAGCTATATGGGAGGAAATGCTTTCGAAGCGTTGGTTGGTGCCATTTATCTGGACCGTGGTTATGATGCCTGCATGAAATTCATGCAGAAGCGCATCCTGGCAAAAATGATAAACATCGATAAGGTGGCTTACAAGGAGGTGAACTTCAAGAGCAAACTCATTGAATGGAGCCAGAAGAACCGCGTGAAGCTGGAGTTCGTAATGCTGGGACAGGAGAAAGACAAGAACGGAAGCCCTGTTTTCACCTATCAGGTGGTGATGGAAGGTGTAAAGGGCGGAGAAGGCAAGGGTTACTCCAAGAAGGAGAGCCAGCAGCTGGCTTCCAGCTTACCCTGGAACGATTGCGCAAGGAACCGCAGTATATTGATTCTGTGTTTACAGCCAAGGCAAACCGTACAAAGATGGAAGAAGAACCTGTGCTGGCTGTGCCTACCACCGAGGTAAAGAATGATTTCATCATCTCGCAAGACGCAGAAAAACAGGAGGCTGAAGATGTTGTTGCTTCTACTGTTACTGAAGAAATAACCACTACAGCCACTCAGGAAAGCGAAGACGAGTTTGACTTGAGTGATATCTCTGCAGAGCCAAAGGAAATGAGCCGCGAGGACATCATCGCAGCCGCCGAGGCAGCTGCCTTTGCAGAAGATAAGGAATAATCTATGATGATAGAACTGGATTAAGATAAGGGAAAGACTCTCTTGAGACTGACGGATATGGTAGTCTCAAGGGAGTTTTTTGTTTGATATTTTACATTCTTATCCCCTATCTTGCCCGATAGGTTATGTTTTGTATTAAAAAACAGTAAAAACTTTCTCTATATCAAAAGATTGAAGTACTTTTGCAAGTACTTTATAAGGTATATATATCTAGATATGAGTTTAACAACGATAGTAAGTAATGTATTCAAGCCTCGCCAGAAGAGCTTGGAAAAGTATGTACATGATGCAGAGGAATTGCAGCATGAGGTACTGATGCGCCTTTTGGCATCTGGCAAAAACACCGAATATGGTGTGAAACATCTACTCAATACGACAAATAGCTACGAAAAGTTTGCGCAGAATGTGCCGGTCAATACCTATGAGGAATTGAAGGGCGACATCGACAGAATGCGTCATGGCGAAAGAGACATCCTTTGGCCAGGACAGGTGAAGTGGTACGCCAAATCTTCGGGTACTACCAACGACAAGAGTAAGTTCATCCCTGTTTCGCAGGATGGTTTGCAGAACATCCACTACAAGGGTGGATTCGATGCTGTGGCTTACTATCTGCGCAACAACCCAAAGAGTAAGATATTCGACGGCAAGAGCCTGATTCTCGGTGGAAGCCATTCGCCTAACTATAATGTTTCGGGCAGTCTGGTGGGTGACCTGAGTGCCATCCTCATCGAGAACATCAATCCGCTTGCCAACATGGTGCGCGTACCTAAGAAGGAAACCGCATTGCTGAGCGACTTTGAGGTGAAGCGCGACCGCATCGCCCATGAAACGCTGAACAAGAACGTAACCAATATCTCGGGTGTGCCTAGCTGGATGCTCAGCGTACTGGTACGCGTGATGGAACTTTCCGGCAAGCAGCATCTGGAGGAGGTATGGCCTAACCTGGAGGTGTTCTTCCATGGCGGCATCGCCTTCACGCCTTACCGCAAGCAGTATGAGCAGCTCATCACATCTTCTAACATGCATTATATGGAGACCTATAATGCCAGCGAGGGATTCTTCGGTCTGCAGGATGATCCGTCAGATCCAGCCATGTCGCTGATGGTAGATTACGATGTGTTCTACGAATTCATCCCGATGGATGAGTTTGGAAGCGATCATCCTACCGTGGTGCCTCTCTGGGGCGTGGAAGTAGGCAAGAACTATGCGATGGTGATTACCACCTCCTGCGGTTTGTGGCGCTATATGATTGGCGATACCATACAGTTTACCAGCACCAATCCATACAAGTTTGTCATCACCGGCCGTACCAAGTACTTTATCAATGCTTTTGGTGAGGAGCTGATTATGGACAATGCCGAGAAGGGACTTGCCTATGCCTGCGAGAAGACGGGTGCGCAGATTGCGGAATATACCGCTGCTCCTGTCTATATGGACAGCAATGCCAAGTGCCGCCACCAGTGGCTCATCGAGTTCTCTGAGGAACCAAAGGACCTGAATGAGTTTGCCAGTCTGCTCGATACCAAGTTGCAGGAGATCAACAGCGATTACGAGGCAAAGCGCTTCCACGATGTTACCCTCCAGCACCTGGAGATAGTGAAGGCTAAGCCGGGACTCTTCAATGAATGGTTGAAGAGCAAGGGCAAGTTGGGCGGACAGCATAAGATTCCTCGTCTGAGCAACAGCCGCAAGAACATCGATGAGATGCTCATGATGAACAAATAAGGCTTTTTATATAGTAAGCCTTTATGAATAAGGCTTTTACTGCATAATCTGCAGGAATAGTGGACATGTAAGATAGAAAAGAATGACAAACAAGAACGACATCATACAATTGTTGAAGAATCGGATAAAGGCAAATACCCTGTTTTTGCCTTTCTATCTGCTTGTCTTCCTATTGCTGGTTTCCTGTGCCAAGATGGGACAGCCGGATGGCGGATGGTTTGACGAGACTCCTCCCAAGGTGATAGGAGCTTCGCCAGCTGATGGCGCCGTGAATGTAAACCAGAAGAAAATCAATATCTACTTCGATGAGTTTATCAAGCTCGATAACCCTTCGGAGAAGGTGGTGGTTTCGCCACCACAGCTGGAACAGCCTGAAATCAAGGGTGCCGGCAGGCGAATACAGATATCGCTTGTGGATTCACTCAAGGCGAATACCACCTACACCATCGACTTCTCGGATGCCATCAGCGATAACAACGAGGGCAATCCGATGGGAAACTATACCTACAGTTTCTCTACAGGAGCTGCCATTGATACTATGGAGGTATCGGGGCATGTGCTGGAATCGGAGAATCTGGAACCTGTCAAGGGTATCCTGGTGGGATTGTATGCCGACCATGCCGATTCTGCCTTCCGCACCAAACCGATGTTGCGAGTGAGCCGTACCGACAGTCGCGGCCGCTTTGTCATCAAGGGTGTGGCACCGGGTTCTTACCGCATCTATGCCCTGCAGGATCAGGATGGCGACTATAAGTTCAGTCAGAAGAGCGAGAAGATTGCTTTCTCCCACGACATCATCGTGCCTTCCTGCAAACCGGATGTAAGACAGGATACCACCTGGGTGGATTCCCTGCACATCAAGTCGATAGACCAGGTGGATTACACCCATTTCCTTCCTGATAATATCGTGCTCAGAGCCTTTACGGAGCCTCTGACCGACAGATTCTTCCTGAAGGCAGAGCGCCAGAAGGCAAATAGCTTCACCCTCTTCTTCAGTTATGGTGATTCCATTCTTCCACAGATCAAGGGTCTCAATTTTGATGCTGAAAATGCTTTCCTGGTTGAGGCTTCAGAGAAGAAGGATACCATAACCTACTGGCTGAAGGATACGGCACTGGTAAATCAGGATACGCTGCTGATGGATATTACTTACCGCATGACGGATAGTACCGGAGTGCTGGTCAACAAGACCGATTCTGCCCAGGAAATCCTGTCAAAGGAACCATACGCCAAGCGTATGAAGGATATGGAAAAGGAATTGGCTGCCTGGACCAAGAAGCAGGAGAAAAAGAAGAAGAAAGGTGAACCCTACGATTCGGTGATGGAGGTGAAACCGCTCGATGTACAGCTGAGTGTATCATCACAGTTTGATCCCGACCAGAATGTCATCTTCTCCTTCCCTACTCCATTGGCTAAGGTAGATACTGCCGCCATCCATCTCTATGCCAAGCATGATACGCTCTGGTATCGGGCTCCGATGGAATTCCTGCCGCTGGAGAACCGGAAATATGAACTCCGGGGAGAATGGCGACCGGATATAGAATACAGTCTGGAGGTAGATTCTGCTGCCTTTGAGGATATCTACGGATTGGCTTCCAAGCCTATCAAGCAGGGCTTCAAGGTCAACTCGCTGGATACCTATGGTACGCTGCTTGTGAACATCACCTCGCTCCACGACCTGCCGCTCATCGTGCAACTGCTTGATGCACAGGATAAAGTGGTAAAGGAGACCAAGACTGTGAATGGCGTGGCTGAATTCTATTATCTCAAACCACAGAAGTATTATATGCGTCTCATCGTAGATCGCAACAATAACGGCAAATGGGATACGGGTAATTATGATAGCGACCAGCAGGCTGAGGAAGTATATTACTATCCGGAGGCAATAGAATGTAAGGCGAAATGGGATCTCACAGAAAGCTGGGATCCGCTGGCCCGTGAACTCTCGCTGCAGAAACCGGGAGCCATCACAAAGCAGAAGCCTGATAAGGAGAAGAAAGTTAAGAATCAGAATGTACAGCGTGCCGCTAAGCTCGGCATTCAGTATGTTCCTAAAATGTAAAGGATATGAAGTTACTCAAGTCATTTATAGTAGCCATGTTGCTGCTTTTGGTCAATACTTCTGTATCGGCCCAGTGTACTTTCCGTAATACAGCATTCAAGTCGGGCGAATTCCTGACTTACAATCTCTATTACAACTGGAAGTTTGTATGGGTTAAGGCTGGCACAGCCAGCATGTCGGTGTTGCAGACCACCCACAAGGGCAAGCCTGCCTATCGTGGTTCGCTGGTAACCCGCGGTAATAAGAGAGTGGACGATTTCTTCGTTCTCCGCGATACCCTGCTCTGCTATACAGGCACCGATATGGCTCCGATGTATTTCCGCAAGGGAGCCCGCGAAGGCAAGCGATATACCGTGGATGAGGTTTTCTACAACTATGCCGGTGGCAATTGCAATGTAAACCTGCATTATATGAACAGGCATGGTGAGCACAGATGGAAGAAGGCGACTTATGACGATTGTGTCTTTGATATGATGAACATCTTCCTGCGTGCCCGCAGTTTCGACCCTGCCAACTGGCAGAAAGGTCATAGTGTGAAATTCCCTATCTGTGATGGTGGCGGTCGCACTCCTGCCCAGCTCAAGTATGGTGGCAAGGTGACCGTAAAGGCGGATAACGGCATCAAGTACCGCTGTCTGCGTCTGGAATACCAGGAGTATGAGGATGATAAGTGGAAGAAGATCGTGGATTTCTATATCACGGATGATGAGAACCACATCCCTGTTCGCCTGGATATGTTCTTGAAGTTCGGCAGTGCCAAGGCTTTCCTCGTGAATGCCAAGGGTAGCCGTAACCCGGTAACTTCTATCGTGAAGTAGAAGTACGACAGAAAAAGTGATGTATAGGAGGGAAAATGAATAAAAAACAGATGAATACAGGCTTGGTCGTCTTCATCTGCTGCGTTCTTGTGGCTATAGGAGTTACCCTGCATCTCCGGAAGCATGATATGCTCCCTATCATCCACAAGGTAGTGGATAGTACGACTACCACTGAGGTGGATACGGTGAAGAAGAAAAAGCCTGTGGTGAAGAGAGATTTCAAAATCTCTGGTACTTTAAAGGATACCGAGGGAAACGGTGTGGCTGGCGTCATCGTAAGCGATGGCTTCAAATGTGTGAAGACCGATTCCCGAGGAAGATATAAGATGAAGCGGGACAGCTTGGCTCGCTTCATCTATTTTTCCGTGCCTGCCGAGTTCGAGGTTCCTACCCATTCGGCTACCGATCGCACGGCTTGTTTTTACCAGGCAGTTTCCAGCAAGAAGAAGATTTATAACTTTACCCTGAGGCGATTGCCTGGGGGTAAGGAAACGCATCATAAGATGATAGTCATCGGCGACCCGCAGGTTACCAATGCCTATAGTCCTTATTATACTTCTCCGGATGATAATCCCATCAGGAAGAGCGATGTAGAAAGATTCACTACCCAGACGATGGCAGACATCAGGCAGACCATCCAGAGTCTTCCAGCCGGAACTCCCGTATATGGACTGAGCATGGGTGATGACGTGCAGTATTATGGCGGCTACAACGCCAAGCTGGAGCGTCAGATACGCCAGGCATTGGGTTCTTCGGAGATGCGCCTCTTCTCCGTTATCGGTAATCACGACCAGGATGGCAAGGCACTCTATCGCCGGAAGTGGGAGGAAAATTTCGGTCCTACCGATTTTTCCTTCGACCGTGGAGATGTGCATTATGTCTGCATCAACAACTGCTTCTTCCATCGTGGGATGTCCTATTATTCTCCAGGAGAATTGCGTGAGCGCCAGGTGAAGTGGCTGAAGCAGAATCTGGCTCTTACGCCCAAGGATAAGAAGGTGGTGCTCTGCTATCATATTCCTTTTACCTTCGGCAATGCGCCTTTCAGCAAGGCGAAGCCGCTGACCAATGCCAACGAGGAGGGGCATTATTCCTCTTCCCGCCTCTCTCTCCTGCTCTCTCTGCTGAAACAGTTTAAGGGAGGATATGAACTCTTCTGCGGACATACTCATTTTGCCTGCAACCACGAAATCAATTATGAGGGCGAGGATGTGATGGAGCATTGCCATGCTGCAGCGTGTGGCAACATCTGGCAGTCGAACATCAACATCTGCGGAACTCCGAACGGATATTATGTCTATAGCTTTGTGGGTACCAGCATCAGCGATTGCTACTACAAGGGCACCTTCTGGGACAAGAGCAAGCAGATGACCATCTTCCGGGCGCAGACCGATTTCAACGGCGAGAAATATGCCAAGGACTGGCAGTTGGCAAACAACAGGAATATCCTGGTAGCCAATGTCTTCAATGCTACCAGTCACTGGCGCGTGGTAGCCATAGAGGATGGTAAGGAATACCTGATGCGCCGCATCAGCAGCAAGGGTCAGGATGCCTTTGCCGCTGGCTATCATCATAAGTACAGCGAGAGTGTATCCTATCGGTTTGTGAGCAAGGGCAACGGTTATCTCATCATGAACCACCTTTATTATTATACTCCTAGGAATCCGAATGCCAGAATCATCATCAAAGCATCCGATCCTTATGGAAATACCTATATGGCATCGAGTGACGAGGCGACAACAGAGCCTTTTGCCAACTATGCCCATTATTACGAAAAAGAGTATAAGGAGTATAAGAGTAAGAAAGATAAGATGTTGCGGGATTCTATATCTGGCAGACTGAAAGATTCACTTGCTGCAAAGAAGAAAGATTCTGCAGCAGCACAAAAATAAAAGGCTTGGGAGTTATTGCAACTTCCAAGCCTTTTCTCATTTTATATCATATATTTTTTACTTGTTCAGTTTCCAAGTTACACCATCTTTGGTGTCCTTAACCTCAAAGCCTGCACCAGCCAGGGCATCGCGAATCTGGTCGCTGGTAGCCCAGTCCTTGGCAGCCTTAGCCTTGGCACGGAGGTCGAGAACCATATCCACAACCTTGCCGTAAGCCTCCTCACGAGCATCATTGTTGGCTCCCTTCTCACTCTTCAAACCGAGGAGGTCGAAGGTGAAGAGATGCATGGTATCTGAAAGCTCCTTCAAGTCTTCGGCAGAGATGTTTGCCTTATGGTCGAGGGCAGTGTTGATGATGTGGCAAGCCTCGAAGAGGTAGCTGATGACGAGCTGAGTCTGGAAGTCATCGTTCATCGCATCATAGCAACGCTGACGCAAGTCGCTTACAAACTTTTTTACCTGCTCATCGCTCTGCTTAGCCACAGGCATACGCTCCAGATCGTTCAAACCATTCATCAGGCGCTCCAATCCCTTCTGGCTAGCCTTCAAGGCATCGTTAGAGAAGTCCACTGTACTGCGATAGTGGGCAGAGAGGATGAAGAAGCGAATGGTCATAGGCGAGTAAGCCTGCTCCAGACTGTCGTGATTGCCAGTGAAGAACTGCTCCAAGGTGATGAAGTTGCCGAGGCTCTTACCCATCTTCTGTCCGTTGATGGTAATCATATTGTTGTGCATCCAGTAGTGAACCATCTGGTCACCCTGTGATGCCACAGCCTGAGCTATCTCGCATTCATGGTGAGGGAAGATCAAGTCCATGCCACCTCCGTGGATATCGAAGTGATTGCCCAGATACTTGCGCCCCATTGCTGTACACTCGCAGTGCCAGCCTGGGAAGCCATCGCTCCATGGGCTAGGCCAACGCATGATATGCTCTGGCGAAGCCTTCTTCCAGAGGGCGAAGTCTGCCTGGTTCTTCTTCTCACCGATACCGGCAAGCTCACGACTCTCGTTGATGACGTTCTCCAGGTTACGACCAGAGAGAATACCATACTTATGGTCCTTGTTATACTTCTCGATATCGAAATAAATAGAGCCGTTACTCTCGTAGGCATAGCCATTGTCCAGGATTTCCTGAACCAGTTTCTCCTGCTCTATGATATGGCCTGTGGCATGAGGCTCAATGCTAGGAGGGAGTACGTTCAGCGCCTCCATGGCATCATGGTAGCGGTTGGTGTAGTACTGTGCAATCTCCATTGGTTCCAACTGCTCCAGGCGAGCCTTCTTCTCAATCTTGTCATCGCCCTCATCTGCATCGTGCTCCAGATGGCCCACGTCGGTGATGTTTCTAACATAGCGAACCTTGTATCCCAAGTGCTTGAGATAGCGGAAGAGTATATCGAATGTGATGGCAGGACGCGCATGACCGAGATGCGGATCGCCATACACGGTAGGGCCACAAACATACATGCCCACGTTAGGAGCGTGGAGCGGGGTGAATCTCTCTTTCGTACGAGTGAGAGTGTTGTAAATCAGTAATTTCTGTTCCATCTTGTATGAACCTTTCTTTTATATTATTTATATTTTTCTGCAAAGTTAACTCATTTTTCTGACATATCCGCCAAATCATCCGCAAAATGTTATTAAATACCTCGAAAATACCACTTTTATCTTAGAAAAAGAGAGAGAATATCAGGAGAAAGACTTTTGCAAGCAGGCTCTGCCCCCTACGCCCTACCTTTCAGGGCGCATGGATGCCAGCCTTATTTTTGCATAAAGTAAGTGAAATCTGCATATCTATTCACGAACTGTAAGTTTTTTGCCTAATATCTGTATAAAATCATCAAATGATTAGCATATATCGAAAATAATGTGTAACTTTGCAGCCACAAATAGGTATCAATTATTTAGAATGCGGCTATCAGTTCCGCTAATGAATATTAAGAAAGAAGAAAATGGCGTATATTAGATTAAGCGCTGCCGAAGCAGCAGCGATGATTAATGATCAAGATACAATCGGTTTGAGTGGTTTTACTCCAAACGGTGTGCCTAAGGCTACCTTCCGCGAACTCTCCAAGAGAGCCGTGGCTGAGCATGAGGCAGGCAGACCATTCCAAGTAGGTATCCTGACAGGTGCTTCTACTTCACAAAGTATTGAAGGTGACATGGCAGCAGCCCATGCCATCAAGTTCCGTGCGCCATTTTCTACCAACAAGGACTTTAGAACTCATACCAACCTGGGCGAGATAGATTATGAGGATATGCATCTCGGTCACATGGCTGAGCGCCTGCGCCGTGGGTTCTATGGCGAGATAGACCTTGCCATCATTGAGGTTTCCGACCTGGAGGAAGGCGAAACCACCTGCAAGGCATTCCTTACCTCTGCCGGCGGCATCGTTCCTACCATCGTTAGATTGGCAAAGAAGGTGCTCATCGAGAAGAATACCTTCCATAGTCCTGCTTCCCGCTATCTTCACGATGTGTATGAGATAGCCGAATGCCCGTTCCGCACCCCTATCCCAATCTTGAATGTGGGCGATAGAATCGGTAAGGAATATGTGGAGATTGATGCACATAAGATTATCGGTGTGGTGGAATGCTGCATTCCGGAGGAGGCGCGTGCCTTCAAGCCACTCGACCCTGTAACCGAGCAGATGGGACACAATGTGGCTGATTTCCTGGTCAGCGACTTGAAGAAGGGGCATATTCCTCCACAGTTCCTGCCTTTGCAGAGCGGTGTGGGTGTAACTTCCAACGCCGTATTGGAGGCTTTGGGACAGAATCCTAACGTGCCTGTGTTCAGCGTTTATACCGAGGTGGTTCAGGATGCCGTAGTGAAATACATGCGCGAGGGAAGAATCAAGGATGCTTCCTGCTCTTCGCTCACCGTAACCAATGATACATTGAAAGAGGTGTATGATGATATTGATTACTTCAAGAAGCATCTCACCATTCGTCAGAGCGAGATTTCGAACTCTCCTGAGGTGATTCGCCGACTGGGTGTCATCGCTATGAACACCGCTATCGAGTGTGATATCTACGGCAACGAGAACTCCAGCCATATCTGCGGCAGCAAGCTGATGAATGGTATTGGCGGTTCCTGCGATTACGAGCGCAATGGTTACATTTCTATCTTCACCACGCAGAGTACCACCAAGAATGGTTGCATCTCTGCCATTGTTCCTATGTGCAGTCACGTGGATAGCACCGAGCATGATGTGGATGTTATCGTTACCGAACAGGGCGTTGCCGATCTTCGTGGCAAGGGGCCTTTGCGCCGTGCCAAGGAGATTATCGAAAACTGTGCGCATCCGGATTATCGCCCTATGCTCCGCGAATATCTGAAATTCGCAGAGAAGGGACACGAGCCACAGAGCATGCGTGCCGCCCTCGCCATGCACGATACCTTCCTGAAGAAGGGCGATATGAGATTGACTGATTTCGGAGAATATCTGAAATAAGAAAATCCCCGATAAAGCCTGGCTGCTTTATCGGGGATTATTGTATTGATAGCCTGATTTTTGTTTATAACTTCAGAAGTTTAGCGAATTCCCAGACCACGATGCCGGCTGTTACGCTGACATTCAGGGAATGTTTGGTGCCAAACTGAGGAATCTCCAGACAGCCATCGCTCATATCCACGATGTTCTGCTTCACACCCTTTACCTCGTTGCCGAAGATAACGGCGTAACCCTTTGGTAGTGAAGAGTGAAGAGCGGAGAGTGAAGAATCTGACGGCTTCTCCCCTACTTCCTTTCCGAAAATTCTTTTATGGGATTCTTCGAGGTTCTGAAGCTTGGTAGAACCCTCTACCTGCTCAATGCTATACACAAAATAGCCTTTCTGTTTCAGCTTTTCCACAGCCTCTTCGGTAGTCTTGAAGTACTCCCAATCCACGCTATCCTCGCCGCCCAGTGCCGTCTTGTGGATTTCGGCATTAGGAGGAGTGGCGGTGATACCGCAGAGATACACCGCCTCTACACGGAAGGCATCGCAGGAGCGGAACACGCTTCCCACATTATATAATGATCGCACATCATCCAGGACTACTATCAATGAAAGCTTCTCTGCCTCCTTGAATTCCTCCAGCGTGAGGCGATTCATCTCTATCGTTCTTAATTTACGCATAGTTATTCTGAAATGAGGGGGCTATCCCCTACTCTTTTGTATATTTATGCCTCTGCCTCCTTGGTCTTGTAAGCCAGGGCATACATGCGAATCTGCTTGATCATCGCCAAGAGACCATTGCTGCGGGTTGGGCTGAGGTGGTCCTTCAGGCCAATCTTCTCTACGAAATAGAGGTCGGCATCCATAATCTCTGTTGGAGTATGACCGCTCAGCACACGAATCAGGAGGGCGATGATTCCCTTTACGATGAGGGCATCGCTATCGGCTGTAAAAACGAGCTTGCCATCCTCGTAGTCGCACTGCAACCATACGCGACTCTGGCAGCCGTCGATAAGGTTCTGCTCGTTCTTGTATTTCTCGTCGAGAGGAGCCAACTCGTTGCCCAAGTCGATGAGCATCTGATACTTATCCATCCAGTCGGAGAAGTCCTGGAACTCCTCTACCACTTCATCCTGCAATTCATTAATTGTTGCCATTATTTTATTTCTTTAATTTCGTTTACTGTAATCAACTTATAGAGCTTATCGTTAGGGCGCACCTTATCCGGTACAGGGATAGACACTCTCCAACCCTGCTGCGCTGTTTCCACAGGCTTCAGGTCGTAGCGGATTTCATCGGCATTGAGATACATCACGCCGGTGGTGTTACCCGTAATCAGAAGTTTCTCGCCCTTGTCGAAGGTAGAAGCCTCTACGGCAACCTCTGCCACGCCCAGCTTGGAGAAGTATTTCATCACCTTGCCAACGAGCACCTTCTTCTCGGTAGCCACAGAACCATAGTGCTTGTTCCACTCGCCGAGGGTCTGACCCTGGTAGTAACCATCCCAGAAACCGCGGTTGAATACGGTGGCAAGTCTTTCATCCCAGGCATCTTTCTTCTCTTCGGTGAAGGTACCGTTTAGCACGGCGGCTATCGCCTCCTTGTAGCACTTCACTACGGTATATACGTATTCAGGTCCACGGGCACGACCCTCAATCTTGAAGACGCGTACACCGGCATCCATCATGCGGTCGATGAAGCGGATGGTCTTCAGGTCCTTCGGACTCATTACATACTTGTTGTCTATTTCCAGCTGGTTGCCGGTTTCGTTATCCGTAACGGTATAGCTGCGGCGGCAAATCTGAACGCATTCGCCACGGTTGGCAGAGCGGTTGGCATTGGCAAGGCTCATATAGCATTTGCCCGATACAGCCATGCACAGGGCGCCATGGCAGAACATTTCGATGCGAATCTGCTTGCCCATAGGGCCGCAGATGTTCTGCTGCTCTATCTGCTCATGGATATGCTTCACCTGGTCCATATTCAATTCACGTGCCAGAACGGAAACATCTGCAAAGCGTGCATAAAACTTCAAAGCCTCTGTGTTTGAGATATTTAACTGTGTGGAAAGGTGCACTTCCTCTCCTACTTCATTGCAATAGCTCATCACAGCCACATCGCTGGCGATGACGGCAGAGATGCCTGCCTCCTTGGCAGCATCAATGATTTCCTTCATCGTAGGGATGTCGTTGTCGTAAATCACTGTGTTGACGGTGAGATAAGTCTTGATGCCATGCTCGTTGCAGGTGGCAGCAATCTCACGCAGGTCGTCGATTGTAAAATGATTGGCAGAATGTGAACGCATGTTCAACTTGCCGATTCCGAAATATACGGAGTCGGCACCAGCCTGAATAGCGGCAGCCAAAGACTCGCGCGAGCCCACAGGTGCCATCACCTCAAATTCGTTTATCTTTGTATTCATGAATGCAAATTTCTATTTTTGGGTGCAAAGTTACTGCTTTTCTTTGAAAAATCATACTAAAAGGTGTATAAAGATATATAATAAGGTGTATAAAGATATATAATAAGGTATAAAACAAAAATAGTAGCCACTAGAACTTGGTATTCTAGCTGGCTACTATCTATTTTTAGAATGCCTTGGCATGAACGCATTTCATGTTCTTTTCCAGTTGGGCTGTAGAGCTGGCACCTACCAGTACGCTGGTTACGCCTTTCTGGTGCAGAATCCATGCCAGCGCCATTTCGGCAAGGGTTTCGCCTCGTTCGCCGGCTTCTGTATTCCATTGCTTCAACTGCTCCAGGAGTTCCGGGGTCAGGACGCTGTGCTTCAGGAAGTGCTCCTTTGCCATGCGGCTATCGGCTGGGATGCCGTTGAGATAGCGGTCGGTAAGGAGACCTTGGGCGAGGGGAGAGAAGGAGATGAATCCGATGCCGTTTTCGTGGCAGTAGTCGAGGGTTCCGTTCTCCTGCGGCGCACGGTCGAGCATGTTGAGTCTGTCCTGGAAGATGAGCAGCGGACAGTCGCGCTCCTTCAGGTATTGATCGGCAAACTTCAGTGCTCCAATGGCCATCGGCTGATGCGAGATAGAGTGCCTTGCCCTGTTTCACGATATCTACCATTGCCTGGAGGGTTTCCTCAAGTGGCGTATTCGGGTCGTAACGATGACTGTAGAAGAGATCAACATAGTCCAGATTCATACGCTTAAGACTCTGGTCGAGGCTCGCCATCAGATACTTGCGAGAGCCCCAGTTGCCGTAAGGACCTTCCCACATATCATATCCCGCCTTGGTAGAGATGAAGAGTTCATCGCGATAAGGCAGGAAATCATCCGTCATCAGTCTTCCCATCGTTTCCTCGGCACTTCCGTAAGGAGGACCATAGTTGTTGGCAAGGTCGAAGTGGGTGATTCCGTGGTCGAAGGCATAATGGGTGATGGCACGGCTTCTCTCGTAAGGATCCACTCCTCCGAAGTTGTGCCAGAATCCCAGACTAACCTTAGGCAGCAAGACTCCGCTCTTGCCACATCTCTGATAAAGTGCCTCTGCATCGCTATAGCGGTTGGCATCGGCTGTGTAGATTCCTTTTAAGTCCATCTTTATTCCTATTTATTTATGTTTGAATATCTTATTCTGCAGCAAAGGTATTGCTTTTTTTTAGAAATGGGTGGAAAGTTGCTCTTAAAAATCTGTAAAACTTTATAATGTAAACCGTCATTTATTATAAATGAGGTTTACATTTGTGCAGCTTTTATATTTTTTCCCCAAATAACTTGCGGGTTTCAAATATAATATGTATCTTTGCATCCGGAGATTATGAAATCTTCGTTACGTAAAATTCATAATTCAGTAAATGCTTATGGTACAGACCAATCCGTTTCTCATAGAAGGGTATTTATCCCCAGATTTCTTCTGCGACAGGATAGAAGAAACCGCCTTGCTTACACGGCATCTAACCAACCGATGCAATGTGGCATTGATAGCACCACGACGATTAGGAAAGTCGGGATTGATTTATCATTGTTTCTATCAGAAGGAAATCCGGGAGCAGTATCATTGCATATATATTGATATTTACGATACCAAGAATCTCGGGGAGTTTGTTTATGCACTGGGCAAGGGGATTCTTGCAGCCTTGAAACCCAAGGGCAGAAAGGTGTGGGAGTTCTTCCTGAATATGCTTCAGTCGCTGAAATCTACCATTTCTTTCGATATCAATGGAAATCCGGAATGGAGCGTGGGCATCGGAGATATTCAGTCGCCTGATATTACGCTGGATGAGATCTTTGCCTATCTTTCCCAGGCAGATAAGCCTTGCCTGATAGCCATTGATGAATTCCAGACCATTGCCGGTTATCCTGAGAAAACGGTGGAGGCTACGTTGCGCAAGCGCATCCAGAACTGTCATAACGCTAACTTCATCTTCTCTGGTTCCAAGCGCCACATGATGGCACTGATGTTTACCTCCAGGTCACGTCCTTTCTATCACAGTTCGAGCATCATGGGATTGGAGGCTATCAACGAACAGACCTATCTGGAGTTTGCCAACCATCATCTGTCTAAGATCAACAAGCAGATTTCTGCGGAAGCGTTCTCCTATCTTTATCATCGTTTTGATGGTATTACCTGGTATATTCAGTATGTGCTCAACATGCTCTATACTTCGATTTCTGATTCCAGGGTTTTGGGAAAAGAGGATGTGGAATATTGCATAGAGAGCATTCTTTCGCAGCATCGTTTTGCCTATCAGGCTCTGCTGTTCCAGCTTACCAGCAAGCAGAAGCAGCTGCTCATAGCCATTGCCAGGGAGGGAAGTCCTTCCTCGCTGATGTCGCAGGAGTTTCTGCATAAGTATCGTCTGGGTGCCAGTACCGTGCAGGGAGCCGTGAAGACCTTGCTCGAAAGGGATTTTATCACGCAGGATGAGGGAGTATATCAGCTATGCGATAAGTTTCTGAAATTAAGTTTAAAGGAAGAGATATAGGGCATTTATAACAGATAAGCCACAGATAAGCTGCTGTCTGATTATTTCGGCAGCGAGATGGTGAATTCCGACCACTTGTCTTTCTCGCTCTTCACACTTATCTTGCCGCCATGGGCGTTGATTACCTGCAGCACGTAGTTCAGACCGATGCCGAAGCCGCCACGGGTCTTACGGGCATCCTTTTCGTGCTCAGCGGCGCGCTCAAAGCGGTTGAAGATGGTCTTCAGTTCGCTCTTGGCTATGCCGATACCCTCATCGAAAACCTTGATATACACGTTACTGTCATCCTCCAGGGTGGAAATCTCAATGTTGATTTCCTCCTTCGAGTACTTGGTGGCGTTATCCACCAGATTGCTGATTGCCTCCTTCAGATATTCCTCGTCGGCTAGGGCAGAGGTGGCTCCAAACCGGGTGATGATATGGATCGGTTTCGCTGATTTCGCCTTGTATTTATCCACCACATCCTCTATCATCGTTTCCAAATTTACTTCCGCCTTCTGAATATGCAGCTTGCCGTGCTCCAGTTTTGAGATGGTGAGCAGGCGGTTGATGAGGGCAAGCAGATGCTGCGCCTCGTCTTCTACGATGCAGAAATATTTCTCCTTCATTTCCGGCTTCTTTTCCAGTACACCGCTGTGCAGATACTTGGTTCCCATGATGATGGAGGTGAGCGGCGACTTCATGTCGTGAACCATCGCATAGGAGAAGTCCTCGCGCAGCAGTCGCACCCTTTCCTGCTCATCGATGTAGTTGATTTGGTCGATGAGGCTCAGGATGATCACCACCGTTGTAAGGAGCGAGGTGAGAAGGGTGAATTTGCTTTCGTAGAAAGCAGCGAGTAATGCCTGTGCCCTGACATCCGGTGCCAGGTTCCAGGGCGTCTCATATCCCATCTGATGAACGGTCATCTGCAGCGAGTTCCACATCCAGAACAGCTGCATGCAGAGCACGGCTATCAGTGCCGTGGTGCTGAGTGCCTTGGCTCTATTCGTCTTCATCTTTCACAAGCATTTCAGGCAGTTTCCTGCTCAGGGCAGCGAATCCACCTATAGTTAAGGCTGTGCCGGCTATCAGGAGCAATATGCCGAGCACTTTCGATTCAAAATGGAAGGGAACCAGACTGGATATGAAATAGAGCACGATGAGAATGATGGTGCTGCGCGTCTTGCTGTATATCCAGCTGCAATAGCAGAGGGAGATAAAACCGAGCACGGTCAGATCTACATTGATATCACCACTGGTTGTTACCGACATCATGCATGCAGGCAGCATCATGATCGAGAGGGTAAGCAGCTGCACCCATCTCTTCTTGCCGCAGCGGATCAGTTCTTCCTGAATGGCACCGAAGAAGATATAGACAGATATAAAAGATCCGATGATATTGTAAGGCAGGAAGCCGAGATAGCTCATCTCCATCATCTGCTTGGGCAGGAAGTCGAGATGGAAGAGGTTCATGATGGAATAGAAGACCATGGTGAAGCCCATAATCGGTATGGTGCAAATGGTCATCGCCTTCCATTTGGCAGCAGGAACCACCTTTCCAAGCGAGAACCTGGAGAATTTGTAATGTCCGAAGGTGAACCATACGATGAGTATGCCCAGAAATCCGATGACAAACATAAACGGATAGATGGATTCCTCCAGGGCTCCTATCTGCTGGCTGTGGGAGCCCGAAGGGATGTTCAGTGCCATGTAGAGTCCCACCAGGAATCCTCCCAGGAAGATGGTGCTGAGATATTCAGCCAGGAACAGTATGTAGTATAATATCGCTTTCAGCATAATGATGTCTTTTCTGTCTTTTTTTCTTTATTCTAATTTGATTCTCGTATAATGTTATGAAGGGGTGGGGGATGCTCATTCTGCGATGAGCTTGAATCCCACTCCTCTGATGGTTTTCAGTTCTACGGCTGGTTCGTCTTCCAGTGCCGTGCGGATTTTCTTGATGAATACATCCAGGCTTCTGGAAGCGAAGTAATCCTTGTCTTCCACGCCCCAGAAGCGGCTCAGTACGGCTTCCCGGCGCACCACCTCGTTCTTGTTTACCGCCAGCAGTTCGAGGATTTTTGCCTCCCGGGCGGTAAGCATCTTCTCGTTGCCTTCCTGCGTATCTTTCAGGGTGGCGTGGTTGGCATCCAGTGTATATCTTCCCAGCTTGATCTGGCTGCTGGCGTTCTCGCTGCGTTTTCCGGCTTTCAGCTGGATAAGGCTGTGGATGTGTGCATCCAGCTCTTCAGGAATAAAAGGCTTCTTGATATAGTTGTTGGCTCCGGCGGCATAACCTGCCTTCAGATCCTTGGGCGAAGTGAGACCGGTAGTAAAGAGGATGATGGTTTCTCCATCCACCTCTCTGATATTCTTCACCATTTCGATGCCGTCCATGATGGGCATGTCGATATCCGATACGATGACATCGGGCTGAAAGTCTCTCCACGCCTTCAGTCCTTCCTTGCCGTTAACGGCGGTTTTCACCTCATATCCTCCGATGATATCCTCGAAGCAGCTTTTCTCCATATAGGCGAGGTTTTCGTCATCCTCAACCAGGAGTAACTTAGTATCAGCCATAATCTTATCAATTTTTGATGTTTTGGGAGCCAGATTAGCCTTTGTCCCCTTTTCCGCTGCAAAGATACATCTTTTTTATGAAAAAGCCATATTAAAAGAGGGAGATTAACTTAAAGATAACGTTGGCGCCTTATCTCAGAATGACAGTGCAAAGATACGGATTTTTGGGGGAACCACCAAATTTTGGGTGGCGATAAGGGGCGATTTTCAGCAGCTTTCAATTTGAAACTTCGTTAAAATTACTAACTCGCTCTAAATTGGACTTTGATTGAAAATCAAGAAGTTGGGCGTTTGCCTATATTATATAGGTAACAATATGGAAACGAGCGGACTTCTGCTCGTTTCTGTATTTTGCAATATGCAAAGAACGCCTCAATTCGGGGACAAAGATACGATATTTTTCTAAATATCCCATGACTATCTAGGAGAAATTTATGGAATTTAGAACTTTTGCGTAAAATTCTCTACCCGATAAGCTGGTTTCTTAGAAAATATTTGGAGAAGGCGAATTAAAGCCACATTTTTGTAGCTATAAATCCCACCACTCCTCTCAATGATGTGTACTAAGATGAGGCTTTACTTTTTATTTGGATATATGAGCTACGACAAACAACTGATATATATTGAACAATTAGTCTTACTACAAAATAGGAGATTGATAATTGAAGATGTTGCACCTCCTGAGTCATAACAAAATCTTTTATCGACTGAATATCTGTGAGTTAAGTGTTTTAAGGAATGTAACTGCTAACGATTTGAAACGAGCTATATTCTTTTTCTTTCACAACTTTACAATATACAAAGAACGCTTTGATTTCGTGTACAAAGATAAATATAATTTCTGAAAAACGGTTTTATATTATATTCTTTTTGCAGTTATTTATGAATTGGTAGGTTGTGACATAAAGTTGGTGTTTATTCCTTTAGAGATGTTAATATTGCCAAATAAATCTGTATTTAAGTTTCTTTAACCTCCTATATTTTGCCAATTAGAAATCTGTTCGTATATCCGCGAACGGATTTAATGCAAATATATATGGCAAATAAAGATTATAGTATCAGACAAGAGCAGCTTGCCCGATTTGCGAAGGCGATGGGGCATCCTGCTCGCATTGCAATTTTGCAATTTCTTGCTAAGCAAGAGACTTGTTATTTTGGCGATATTCATGAGGAACTTCCTATTGCAAAGGCTACTGTTTCTCAGCATCTGAAAGAATTGAAAGATGCAGGACTCATACAGGGAGAGGTGGAGGCTCCTAAAGTGAAATATTGCATCAATCGTGATAATTGGCTATTGGCTAAGGAACTGTTTGATGGTTTCTTGGAGCAATGCCTGTGTAAAAAGGGTGGGTGTTGCTAACCCTTTTTTATAACCATACTGTTCGTTGTTTTACGAATTACAATTAATATATATAACTATGATGAAAAGAAACTTATTATTAGTAGTGCTTAGTCTTTTTGCCTTGCTGACAATGGCGCAAGGTAAAGGCAAGAATTATGTGGAGGTCTTGTATTTCCATGGTAAGCAACGTTGTGCAACTTGTATCGCAATCGAAAAGTATGCGAGAGAAGTGGTGGAAAAAGATTTTGCGGATGAACGAAAGAAAGGCAGAGTCGTATTCAGGGTGGTAGATATTTCGACCAGCGAGGGAGAAAAGATAGCTAAAGATTATCGTGTCACTTGGTCTTCGCTTTATATCAATGGTTGGAAAAAAAGCAAAGAAACTCGTAATGACATGACTGCTTTTGCATTTAAGAATGCTCGTTCCAATACAGGCGAGTTTAAAAAGGGGGTAAGTACAATGATAAAGAAACTTTTGAAGTGATGATGTTATGGAAATTTTACAAGCATGGCTTGATGCCAGCGATATGCCTGCAATAACAGCATTTCTTTTAGGATTACTCACGGCGACAAGCCTTGTCCTCTTGCTACCAACATAACAGCTATAGGCTTTATCAGCAAGGATATAGAGGATAAGCAACGAATACTTCTTCATGGCATCCTGTATGCCATAGGGCGAATTGTAGCTTACTCGTTGTTAGGTATATTGTTGATTTATATGTTGAGGGGAGGCATAGACACGTTTAATCTGCAATCCTCAATAAGTCGATGGGGGGAATTGTTGGTAGCTCCCTTGTTGCTGATTATCGGTGTGCTGATGTTGGTGGATGTAAGAATGCCTTTGTCTAAATTGGGCTTTGGTGTTTCGGATAGGGCGGAGCGGCTACGTGGCAAGTGCGGTGCTTTGCTTTTGGGAATGTTGTTTGCAATGGCATTTTGTCCAACGAGTGGATTGTTTTACTTTGGAATGCTCATTCCCATGTCTGCTTCAGCTTCCGGAGGCTATGTTCTACCTGTCATTTATGCTCTGGCTACAGGATTGCCTGTGGTGGGTGTGGCATGGATGATAGCTTATAGTGTTGCTAACATTGCAGGCTTTTATAAGAAGATGCAGGTATGCCAACAATGGTTGAATAGGTTAGTTGCCATCTTGTTCATTACCGTGGGGCTATATTATGCGTATACATTTTATCTATAATAATTATGGAAAATAAAGAAAAGAAGGGTTTCTGGGCTTCCCTATTCTCATCAAAGTCCAACAAGTGTTCATGTAGTGCTGGATATACGATTCCTACAGAAAAGGAAAGTACTGTTGCTCCTATTGTCGATGCTTCTAAGGTGAAGGAGATAAAGGTGCTTGGACCTGGTTGCGCCAAGTGTAAGAGTACTTATGCCGTGGTGGAGAAGGTAGTGAAGAATAGCGGACTGGACATAACCGTGACCAAGGTGGATGACATCGGAGAGATTATGCGCTATAACATCATGTCAACCCCAGCTATTGTCATTAATGAGACCGTTGTGATGAAAGGCAAAGTTCCTTCCGAAGCTGAGGTTAGAAATTTGTTGGGTCTATGATTTGGGAAAACAAAAGGTAAAAAGATATGATTCAAAATTTTGCCGATTGGCTTGTTTTTTCTATAATAGGATTGGATAATGAGACAGCTTTGGGAAGTGCAGTCAATTTTTTCGTTTATGACAGCATCAAGATTTTACTATTGCTCTTTCTTATCAGTGCTCTTATGGGAATAGTGAATGCTTATTTTCCTGTTGAGCGATTGCGTAATTACCTGTCCTCTCATAGGTTGTATGGATTGCAGTATCTGTTGGCTTCTCTCTTTGGAGCGATAACGCCATTCTGCTCTTGTTCGTCCATTCCGCTGTTTATAGGATTCGTAAAGGGAGGAATACCGCTTGGGGTAACTCTCTCGTTTCTTATTACATCACCGCTTGTCAATGAGGTGGCAGTGGCTATGTTCTTGGGGTCGTTTGGAATTAAGGCAACGCTGGTTTATGTGATAAGTGGCATTCTTTTGGGATGTGTTGGTGGATTTGTGCTTGGGCGTATGCATCTTGAACCTTATCTTAGTGATTGGGTGAAGCAAGTGCAACTGCAATCTGAGAAGCAGACAGCAGAATGGGAACAGGAAAGAACTTCATTCATGCAAAGATTGCCTATTGTCATCCGTGATTCTTGGCGAATTGTGCGAGGTGTCTTGCTTTATATCTTCATTGGTATTGGCATAGGTGCTTTCATGCATGGCTTTGTGCCAGAGGGATTCTTCGAGCAATATATGTCACGCGATAATTGGTATGCAGTTCCCCTGAGTGTGATGTTGGCGGTGCCGATGTATGCCAATGCTGCTGGTATCGTTCCTGTCATAGAGGTCTTTGTGGCGAAAGGAATTCCTTTGGGAACGGCTATCGCCTTTATGATGGCGGTGGTAGGCTTGTCACTTCCTGAGGCCACCCTGCTAAAGAAAGTGATGACGTGGCGACTCATTGCCGTGTTCTTTACTACGGTCACGCTATTTATCATCCTTTCTGGATATTTGTTCAATTTTTTGTTTTGATAAGTAATGCGAATATTGATTTTATGTACAGGCAATAGTTGCCGAAGCCAAATGGGGCATGGTTGGATGCAATCATTTACTGAAACTTTGGAGGTTCATTCTGCCGGCACGGAACCGGCGGAATGTGTGAACCCCTTGGCGATGAAAGTGATGAAGGAGGTGGGAATAGACATTTCCCATCATGTGCCAAAGAGCGTGAATGGGTATCTTGGAGATTCTTGGGACTATGTGATAACGGTTTGCGGAGGAGCCAATGAGAGTTGCCCTGCTTTCATCGGGGATGTGAAGCATCGTTTGCATATTGGATTTGATGACCCATCCAAGGTGAATGGAACAGAAGGTTTTGTACTCTCAGAATTCCGAAGAGTGCGAGATGAAATCAAGGAAAAGTTCTATGAATTGTATTCTAATAAGATTCGAAATCAGTTATAACACAGAATAATATGGAGAAAAATATGGATTGGGTGTTTTTGAAAAATACCTTACTTTGTGGGTGGCTGCTTGCATTATCGCAGGTATTGCCATAGGTAAGTATCTTCCAGCTTTCCCTGCGGCATTGGGCAAGTTGGAGTATGCTAATGTATCATTACCCGTGGCGGTATTGATATGGTTGATGATTTATCCAATGATGCTGAAGATTGATTTCCAGAGTATCAAGAATGTGGGTAAGAATCCGAAGGGATTGGTTGTAACTTGTGTGAGCAACTGGCTCATCAAGCCATTTACCATGTTTGGCATTGCTTGGTTGTTCTTGATGTTCGTCTTCGGCAAGTTTATTCCAAGTGACCTTGCTAACCAGTATCTGGCAGGATGTGTGTTGTTAGGGGCAGCTCCTTGTACGGCGATGGTGTTTGTTTGGAGCTATCTTACCAAGGGCGATGCGGCTTATACCTTGGTGCAAGTGGCGGTGAACAACCTCATCCTCTTGGTGGCTTTCGTGCCTACGGTGGCTTTTCTCTTGGGTGTGGGTGGTATTTCTATTCCTTGGAATACGTTGGTGTTGTCGGTAGTCCTATTTGTGGTAATACCTTTGGTGGCAGGTATCCTTTCCCGTTGTTTGATAATAGCCAAAAAAGGCAAGGAATATTTCTACAATGTGTTCATTCACTAGTTTGATAAGATTACGCCAGTGGGACTATTACTCACTTTGATTATACTCTTTTCTTTTCAGGGAGAAATTATTGTGGCCAATCCGTTCCATATCATGATGATTGCTGTTCCATTGATTGCCCAGACTTTTCTCATCTTCTTCTTGGCTTTCGGTTGGGCAAAGAAGTGGGGGCTTCCTCAGAGTGTCTCCGCACCAGCAGGCTTGATAGGTGCCAGCATTTTTTTTGAGTTGGCTGTAGCGGTAGCTATCTCGCTATTTGGTCTCAACTCTGGTGCATCCATGGCAACGGTAGTAGGAGTGTTGGTGGAAGTGCCAGTGATGTTGGTATTGGTAAAGATTGCTAATAAGTTTGCAAATAAGAACAGTCTCTAAGAAGTTATCTTATGGAGCAGATGTTGTAAAAGACAACTCTCATGTCGTAAAAAGAGGAGGTCGTAAAAATGGTATTTGGAAAATCTTGTATGATGAAGACGTAAGCTTCTTCAAAAGAATACAAACGATAAAGGTAGGTGGCTATATCCATAATAATGGGTTTGTCACCTTCTGTTTTTTTAGTTGATTTGACAATGCTGTGAAAAATCTCTTTACATCGAAAGGTTGGGTTGAGGCAGCCCGACTTTGGAGGGCTACCATCCCGATTAGGGCAAGGTCTTTCGGGAGTAACCCGAAAGGTTTTGAGTAACTCAAAACATACCTCGCTCCCTCTCAGAACACGTTAGTTGGAACTACAGCCTTTCAGCTATCCACGCCCAAGGTCGCAGACCTTAATTCTCACAATTTGCGCCAAGCCTAGAAGTCCTCTTCATAAAGGCTTAGGTGGTGGCGCACGATGTTCTCGATGATGCCCGATACGCTCATGCGTCTCCCTCCGAGGATGCGGACGACACGATCAAGACGGTCTCGTACATCGGAACTGACGAAGACTGGCTTGCGGTCGTCAATCCTTGGAACTTGGAGGAAGGTCTGCTGATACTCCTCTAATGTCGCCTTGCGCTGCTTGCCACTGATGCGCTTCTGCGGATTCGGTGGCGATTGAGCCTCGTTCGTTGATGTTTCCTCTCTATAAGGAGTTGTTGCAGCAACTTTCTCTACAATTGCTCTCAACTCTGGGTTCTCTACATCATCATAATCATCATAGAGAGAATTACAACTACTAGGATTGGCTTTGTTGCCATACGTAGATGGTTTAACAAAATCCAAATACTCTTTTTCCATCAGCTCCTTTTGCTCAGGAGTCAAGACTGCATCTTTTGTTCTTGCCATAGCTTATGCTGTTTTATTTGTTAGTATAGTGGTCACGGTTTGCACCATTGACCGATTGTCGGGTGCAAAGTAAGTGTACTGAGTGCAGCCATGCAACTGATTGGGTGTAACGTGGCAATTTAGTTGTGGCTTGCTTATTTGCATACCGAGATAGTTGTGAGAACTTCAACGTATTTCTCAACTCACCATTGTTCATGCATTCGTTGCAGTCGTGCAAGTTTTTCTTGTTGTTTTTGGCGTTGAAGTCGGCAAACCCCGGCAACATACTGCCACAGAAATTGAAAACGCTTGTTTTTAGATTGCCGTGCCTTATCTTTGCACTCACAAACGTGGAGCACAGCATATGCGTGGAGCTTTGCGACATACAACATAGTATTAACTTAGAAAAAAGAAAAGTATGGGATTCATCGTATTCGAGGAAGAGGCATTCAACTATCTTGATGCCCAGTTGGAGAACTTCGTGAAGCGCATGGACAGAATCCGTGAGCGCAGTGAGGACAAGACCATGAACAAGTGGCTCGACACGCAGGACGTGTGTCAGACGCTCAACATCTGCCCACGGACAGTGCAGACGCTTCGGGACAACGGAACTTTGGCTTATACGCAAATCAGCCACAAGACCTACTACAAGCCAGAGGACGTGATGGCTATCGTAGCAGTAGTGGAGGACAAGAAAAAGGACATGCGTTTTCGCAAGCGCACAGGTTAGGCTGTCAATATACAACAGCCACTTTATCCAATGCAGCAAGTAAACCGAGTAACGTAAGTATCAACAATAAAACGAGACAACTATGAGCAATGAAGTAATGACAAGAAACAGCGAGTGGATGAACCACATCGTGAACCACCTCAACCGAATGGTTGACAATTTTGAACGTGCCGTGATGAACTCCCGAAAGGCTCTGCTCTCAATGCTGTCAATACGGAAGGCTACCGCAATGACGAGTTCAAGGCTATACACATCATAGCTGATGCGGTCGTTCTTCCTGACATGACGGCGTACACCCTGCTCTTTCAGAATGCCATCCTTGAATATAGCCTTGACAGCCTTGCGCACATAGCAGCCGAATACATTATACATGTCGGCAATCTCCTGCATGGTCATCCATACAGTATCGGTCGGCATGGATACAGTTCCGCTCTCGCTGATAGTTATAACTCCTCTGTTCATTTTCCAATAGTTTTTTCGTTCGATAATCTGTTCCTTTCTCGCTTGGCAATAAGCTTATCCATGTCATTTGAAATCTTCTGCTCCGTCACCTGCGCATAGACCTGTGTGCTTGTAATGTCTGCGTGTCCCATCATCTTGGCTATGCTGCCGATGGGAATGTCCTCGTTGAGCATCAAGACTCCGAATGTATGGCGGCTGGCGTGGAATCCCAACTTATTGCTTATGCCAAGCACCATTCCAAGGGTATGCACATCAAGATAGATGTCTTTCTTCTCACCCAGTGGAAAAACAGGCTTGCTGTCGTCCGTGGTATTGTAGAGCGAAAGAATCTTCTCGGCTATCGGATGAAGCGGCACGAAGAACTCCACGCCTGTCTTCTCTCTTTCCTTGCGGATGAACTTCCTACCCTCGGAGTTCTCACTGATATGGTGAGGGTACAGTTTCTTTACATCTATATAGGATAAGGAGGTGAGCGAGGCAAAAATGAAACATCTGCGTGCAAGCTCCGTTCGCTCGTCAGCCATCGGGGTAGAGAGCATCTTGATGAAGTCTGCCTTGCTGATATGGGTCATCTTCGGGGCTGCCTTCTTCTCATACCCTATCTTGGCTATGGGATTGAAGCGGATAATGCTCCTGTCCACTGCCTTGTACATCAACATGTTCAGCCAGAGAAGGCAATGGTTCACGTAGCTGTCGATACGTCCCTGGTCTCGTTTCAGGAATAGCTTGTATTCCTCCCCGAAATTCTCGTCTATGTCCTCAAAGGCGATGTCGTCCTTATCCAACGAATGGACAAAGGCTCTCAGGTTCTTCTGCCATGTCCGCTTGTGCAGAAAGGTTTGTCTGGCTTTTGAGGTTCGATACCATTCCACGATGGTATCACCAAAGTTCAGCAAGAACCTTCCTGTCGTGTCCTTGTCCTTCAACACAGCCTTCAGCATTTCCACGGTAATGATGCCGTTGGTGGTAAGAAGTGAGTTGTATTTATCCTTGACCTCAGCAAGGAAACTTGCCAATCGTCCGTTGTCCCTTGCGTTCCGTACCTCTCCCTTCTTGGCGTTCCACTCCTGTGGGGTACAGGATATGCCTGTGGAAATGGCTGCGCTTTTGCCGTCAACGGTGATGCGACAAAGTATGTTGGCTGTTCCGTCTGCCTTCACCTTCTGTCTGTTGATGTAAGGCAAAATTGAAAATGTACTTCTGCTCATAGTTGTTGTCCTTATAATATAATAATGTAGTTGAAACTGTAAAAAGAAAAGTTGAAAGCCTTGTTCATAATGCGAGAATAAAGTCCTTCTCGGTTGCAGCGATGAACTTGTCCATGTCCTCAAACAGCTTCTTTTGGGTCACTCTCGCATACCGCTGCGTCATCTTCACATCCTTGTGACCGAGCATCTTGCAGATGGTCTCCATCGGCACACCTGCCTCCAGCGTAATGAGGCTGGCGAACGAGTGTCGTCCCGAATGGTAGGAATAGGTCTTGCTCGTTTCCGCCAACTTGCAGATGGTGATGAGATCGATACGAACACGATTCGTGCTCAGCAATGGGAAAAGGGTATCTCTTGCCCCGTCCTCGTATCTCGCCATCAGCTCCAACGCCTCGGGCAGGAGTTTCACCCTGGCAAGTGTTCCGGTCTTCTTGCGGTTATAGACGAGCCATTTGTCACCATCCTCCAACACCTTGACATTGGCTTTCGTGATGGAAACGGTGTCTATGAAGGCTGTTCCTGCATAGCAGGCGAAAAGAAACAGGTCACGGCTAACGGATAGTCTCGGCTTGTCTTCGGGCAGTTCCGCATCACGGATTTTTATGAAATCAGACATGCTGAGAGCCTTGGGTGTCGTAACCCTTGGAGTGCCAACCCGATAATGGGCGAACAGCAGGTTCTTGCACAAGCCTCGCTCAAAGGCGATGCGGCACATCTTCTTGAAGAGCGACACATAGATGGTGATGGTTCCTGATGAAAAGCCTTTCTCGTCAAGCAGGTAATGATGAAAGTCACTGATGAAAGGCTCGGTCAGCTGTCCGAAAGCCAAATCAGTCAACCTATACTTCTCCCCGATGAACTCAGCGAGATTCTTGCGAATCTTTCTGTAAGTCCAGACACTGCTCTTCGACATATCGATGCCCTCATGGGTGCTGAGTTCACTGATATGCTCGTCCACGAAGGAGAGAAGGGTGGTCTGTGTCTTGACGCTGCCCTGCAAAGCCTCCTTGACATCCTTAGCCTCGAAGCCCGTTCTCTTTTCCACAAGCACATCGAAAGCCTTTTGGATGGAAAGCAACAACTGCTCGATGTCCTTGTTGGTTTTCACGGCTTCCTTGCTCTTGCCCTCCAATCGGCTGGCACGAGGATTCCAAAGCGATGGAGTGCAAGACAACTTGCAGGAGAACTGCGCCATAGTCCTGTTCACCGTGATGCGTCCCATGATGGGAGCTTTTCCATTCTTGTCCATTCCGCTCTTTTTTAGGTAGAGCAACACCTTGAATTTTTCGATTTTCATAACGCTTACATTTTGAGTGTGCAAATATAATCATTTTGTAAGCGTTCCTTGACACGCAAAACATTGAGAATCAGCGCAATAAAATCCGTTGATGCACAAAGTTGCCTTTCCGCATTGTTACCTGCTTTGCATAGGTAACTGTGGCTCACGATTTAGTAACTGAACTACTTCAATATTCCTCACTCGCTTGCTTTATGCCGATTTGGCAACTTTGTGCAAATCTGCTTATTCCCAACTGTTTACGTTCCAACTTCTCTTATTCTCCTTTGGCTGCTTTAGAGCTTTATGTTAATAATCCTAACTCGTAGTTTTTAGAAGAAAGAAGCGTTGAGTTGTGTTTCCGGAAATATAGTTTTTTGTCTTAAAGTTCTTCCAGTAAGATAGTTAAGTAGAATATCCATCAGCAGCAAAAATGACTCAGTGACTCAGTGACTCAGTGACTCAGTTTATTTCCGACCGTATGTTCTACCCTCTTTATAGTAGATATATTATATATATATAATATATAATATATATGCTTACAATCTGTAAGCAGAAAATAGACCAAATAGGGGCTTGAAATAAACTGAGTCACTGAGTCACTGAGTCACTGAGTCACTGAGTCATTTATTTTAAAAAAAGAGGAAATGCAGGAACGGCATTTCCTCTTTTATCTGGGGGATTGCTCTTATTCAGAAGAGCCGAATTATTGCTTATCCGAGTCGATGAGGCGAGCAGATGCTCTACTGCCACCTCCTGCGGAATGTTCTTTTCTACGCAAACCTGCTTGCGGTAGAGGCTTACACGGTTAGGACCGGCGCTACGTAGCCGTAATCGGCATCCGCCATTTCGCCTGGACCATTCACGATGCAGCCCATGATACCAATCTTCAAGCCCTTGAGATGCTTGGTTGCCTCCTTGATCTTAGCGATGGTTTCACGAAGATCATAGAGGGTTCTGCCACAACCAGGACAGCTGATATATTCGGTCTTGCTGGTGCGCAGACGGGCTGCCTGAAGAATGCCGAAGGCGGTCTCGTCGATGGTCTGGGCAGGGATGTCGCCATTGTTCATCAGCCAGATACCATCCGTTAAACCATCAATCATCAAGGCACCCATATCGGCAGCTGCCTCCAGCTGGAAGTCGCTCTTCTCCTCCTTGCCGTGCTGGTACATCTCGGCAAAGATTACAGGGTTCTTCAAGCCGGCATTCATCATCTCGTGAACCAATGCACGCTGGTCGCCCAGGCGGTTCTGATGATTGCTGACGCAGATAACTACCACCTCTGGATGAGCCTTCAGACAGGCGATGTATTCCTCGGCTGGAGTACCAAACTGCAGGGTGAGGAACTTCACGTCGGCCTTGATGCTGGCGATGAGTGGCATTGCCATAGCAGGGAAGATGGGGTAGAGCTTGGCACCTGTGGTTTCAGGCTTACTGTTCTGCGTCTCGTAAACGTTGTAATCTACGATGTAGCTCTGACCAGGCACAAACTGCTGAGGCATCTTGCCGCCGATATAGATATAATCCGGCGTAGCATCCTTGTTTTCACATACGGTGCTCTCGCCGTTGATTCGGTTGCTGATAACCACAGGAACGTTGTTGCCGCCGATATTGCCTACAGCCACGGTTTCGCGACGGGTAGGGCGCAGCCAGTCGAAGCTAGGACAAGCTGCAGCCGGGATGAGCAGCTGACCCTTCTTTCTGCCGATGTAATCCACCAGGTGGCGAGCTACAGGAATCTCTGCAGCCGGCTCTTCGCTGAGGCTTACACGAACGGTATCGCCGATGCCGTCAGCCAGCAGGGCACCGATACCTACAGCACTCTTGATTCTGCCATCCTCGCCTTCGCCTGCTTCGGTTACGCCGAGGTGGAGTGGGTAATTCATGCCTTCCTTCTCCATCTCGCTGACCAGGAGGCGCATGGAGCGAACCATCACTACGGTATTGGATGACTTGATGCTGATAACTACATCGTGGAAATTCTCCTTCTTGCAGATGCGGAGGAACTCCAGACAGCTCTCTACGATGCCCTCAGGGGTATCGCCGTAGCGGTTGCGGATGCGGTCGGAGAGTGAACCGTGGTTCACGCCGATACGGATGGCTGTATGATGCTCCTTGCAGATGTTGAGGAATGGTACGAAGCGCTCCTCTATCTTCTGGAGTTCGTGGGCGTACTCCTCATCAGTATATTCCTGCTTGATGAACTTGCGGGCAGGATCCACGTAATTGCCAGGGTTGACGCGCACTTTCTCACAATAGAGAGCTGCTACATCAGCAACGTTAGGATTGAAGTGAACATCGGCAACGAGTGGAGTCTGATAGCCGTCGGCACGAATGCCAGCATTGATGTTCTTCATGTTCTCTGCCTCGCGGGAACCCTGTGTGGTGAAACGCACCAGTTCGCCGCCAGCCTTGATGATTTCCTCTGCCTGGCGGACGCAAGCCTCGGTATCATTGGTATTGGTGGTGGTCATCGACTGGATGCGGATAGGGTTGTCGCCACCCAGGTCGAGGGCTCCGATATGTGCCACGGAAGAGGCACGGCGGGTATAATTGAATAAATCTACCATAATGTTTAAGATGGGATATGTCTCTGGAAAGAGGCATATCGGATTAGATTAATTGCATTTGAAATCGTATTTCACCTCAGCCAGATCCTGGTTTGCCTTCTCAATCTTGGCACCAAGACCAGCCTTCCATGCCTCTACCTTCTGAGCCACTTCCTCATCGGCAAGGGCAATCATCTCGGCAGCGAGGATGGCTGCATTCTGAGCTGCATTCACACCAACGGTAGCCACAGGAATGCCAGGAGGCATCTGGATGATGCTGAGCATGGCATCAAGACCATCGAGCATACCCTTGATAGGCACACCGATAACTGGCAGTGGGGTAGATGCTGCGATAACACCAGGAAGGGCGGCAGCCATACCGGCAGCAGCGATGATTACCTTTACGCCGCGCTCCTTGGCTCCCTTGGCGAATGATTCTACTGCATCCGGAGTGCGATGGGCAGAGAGGGCATTCACCTCGAAAGGAATCTGGTTGTCGTTCAACCACTTACATGCTTTTTCCATAACAGGCAGATCGCTGGTACTGCCCATGATAATGCTTACTAATGGTTTCATTTCTTATTATATTATGTTATTAATTCTTTTTCTATGTTCCTTGTACGGTACCGGAATCAGGTGTCCCCGACGGCGCAGGCTTCAGATGACCAGAATGGCGCAGGCGGCTCCTACGAGGAATCCCGTAACCACCTGCGAGAGCGAGTGCTGTCGCAGTATCATGCGTGCCGTTCCTACGGCTCCTGCCAGTATCAGCACGAAACAGAGCCACCACAGTGGGTTGAAGGAGAAGGCGATGGAATAGGATACCAGTCCGCCTGCCACGCCTCCGATGGCGGCTGTATGGGTGCTGATCTTCCACCATACATTGATGAGGGCACATACCATCTGGATGGTGAGTGCCACTACCACGATGATGCTGATGACGCGTGGAGTGTTGCGGTACTCCATCCAGAAGAAGCAGGCGAAGTAGCATACGATGGAGATGATATAGGGCACGAGACGGCGCTCCTTCCTGCCCAGTTCGTGGGATGTCCATCCCTGGCAGAGCCGGTAGAGATGGATGAGCAGCGAAGGTGCCACCACGGTGAGCAGATACACCATGGCAAGCATCACCAGCTTGTACATCATCGGCAACAATGACATGTAGCTGAAGATGAACAATGCTATCAGTCCCACTATCGGCAGATAGAAGGGGGTGAAGATCATGCTCATGAGGCGTGCGGTGAATATGATATTCTTCTCTTTCATTTTCTTAATCGTGCTACTGGAATATTGAATTGTTCGCGATACTTCGCTACGGTGCGTCGGGCGATAGGGAATCCTTTTTCCTTCAAAGCCTTGGCAAGTGCTTCATCGCTCAATGGTTTCTTCTTATCTTCGTGCGCTATGATTTCCTGAAGGGCAATCTTGATCTTGCGGGTTGACAGTTCCTCGCCATCCTCGGTGGTATAGCCATCGGTGAAGAAGAACTTGAGTGGGAAGATGCCCCATTTTGTCTGTGCATACTTCACGTTGCTCACTCGCGATATAGTGCTGATATCCAATCCGGTTCTTTCGGCTACATCCTTGAGAATCATCGGTTTCAGGTCGGCTTCGTCTCCATCCAGGAAGAACTGTCGCTGGATGTCGATAATCGCTTTCATGGTTACGATGAGGGTATGCTGCCGCTGCTTGATTGCCTCGATGAATCCCTGTGCCTTGTCCACCTTTCCCTTGGCATAGAACAGGGCTTCTTTCTCGGCTCTGCTCATCTTGTCCTTGTGATTGCGGTATTGCTCTATCATGTCGGTGAAGGATGGAGATATGGTGAGCTCCGGAATGTGACCGCGGTTCAGGCTGAAGGTGATGGAGCCGTCGTCGTTGGTATCTACGATGAAGTCGGGGGTAATCTGCTGGATGTTTCTGCCTTCGGTTTCTCCCATCGAAGCACCCGGTTTCGGGTTCAGTTTCCTGATTTCCTGCTGCAGGGTATCAAGCTGGGTATCATTGAGTTCCAATCCTGCCTTGATCTTGTCCCAGTGCTTCTTGGTAAACTCATCGAAGTAGTCTGTGAATACCTCTTCCATGGTCTTGCGGAGTACGCCTTTCGGCATTCGCTTTACCTGAAGCAGGAGGCATTCCTGGAGGCTTCTTCCGCCCACGCCCGCAGGGTCGAAGCTCTGCAGGACATGGAGCACGTGCTCTATCTCCTTCTCGGTTACATCGATGTTGTGATAGATCATCAGCTCATCGCTGATGCTGTCGAGATCCTTGCGAAGCAGGCCGTCGTCGTCGAGCGATCCGATGAGATATTCCATCACTTCCTTTTCCTTGTCGGTGAGGTTCTGCATATCCATCTGCTCCTTCAGCTTGTCGTAGAAGGACGTGGTGTCTCCATACACCATTTCTTCGTATTCGGCTGTGTCCTGGTTGCCGTATTTGTCGGAGCTGTAATCGGGCATCTGGTCATCCTGTCCGATGCTTTCCAGTGCCTGGTCGAACTCGTCTTTTCTCTCTTCCTTCTCCGACTGTGCCTCGTAGGCATCATCAGAATCAGTATCACTGTCGCTATTACTGCTATCTGCATCATGTTCCAGCGGAGAATCTCCATCGTAGCTTTCGCTGAGCATATCGTCTGGATTCTCACTCTCCAGTGCAGGATTATCGTCCAGTTCGGCATTGATGCTCTCCTCGAGTTCGGTGAGGGGCATCTCCAGGAGCTTCACCTGCAGCATCTGCTGGGCGGAGAGTTTTTGTAGCTGTTGCAGCTTCTGTGCCTGTGTCTGAATGAGTTTTTGAGCCATATCTTTATTTTTGAGTTGAGCTTTTGCTGTTTATATTTCTTTTTTTCTGTTCTGCCAGCAGTGTTTTTTCTGCTTGCAGTATTCTTTTTTCTGTTCTACTTGTAGTATTCCTGCAGGTTGATGGCAAGCTGGTTCAGCTTGTCTGGGTTTCCGTTACCATATCTGTGCCAGATATCCTTGCATGCGCTAATCAGCTTGCTGTCAGGTGCTTGCTGGCGGTTGAGATAAGGGTCGCAGTATTGGTAAACGCCCATCACTTCTGCAATCAGCTTGGGTGATACCTTGATGAGTTTTCCCAGGTTGATGATTTCCGGCGTTTCAGCCACCATGGTGATGGGAGTGAGCTGGAAGTAGAGGTCGAGGATGATGATGAGCTTCACGGGGTTGAGCGATGGCTCTTCAGCGAGAGGTTCCCAATCTTTCTCGAACGACTCCTTTACTTCTACTCCTGCAAAGAAATCCTTGGCATTTCCGCATCCGTTCATAGATCGGAGAATCTTGATGTCGTGGGATAGGAGACGTGGATTATCGGCATATTTATCCCATAGCCGCTTGATGCGAGGCGTGATGCGCTGCAGCTTGAACATCTGTGCGTGCAAATATTCCGGCTGGATGTGCAGTTCCAAGCTCAAATCGACTATACCTTTGAATATAAGGCTTTACTCCCATCGGCTTCTTCTGGTAGAGCTGGAGTAGCAGGAGCCAATAATCGTCGTTCCAAAGAGGATGTTTTGCCATATTACCTTGTTATTTATTATCTTTTGCAAAAGTACAACTTTTCGGTGGTAATACAAAATTATTTAGTGTATATTATCATAAAAATGAGGGGATTATGCCTAAAATACCTCTAGAATGCCCATAGGAAGGGTGCGGATTGTATATAAGAACTTGACGTGTGGCATAAAAAAAGTAGTGCGCAACTTCGATTCTCTCGAAATTGCGCACCTTTAATGCTATATTCCCAAATTTTTCATAACTCAAAGGAGATTATCGCTTTCACAAGCTTTTCTCCATTGCGGCGCCCGAAGCAGTCATTTACTGCTCACAGGCATCATCTTGTTATCCGATACATGTCTTTTTTTACCTTAAGTTACGCTTAACCTATCGACATTATCCTGTTCTCACTGAATAAACAATCTTTTTTTCTTACCTTAAAACTAATAACCTAAAACTAAACAACTAACAATCTTAAACCTAAAAACCTAATAACCTAAACAAAATTTCTTTTCGTCGTCCTTGAATAAACAATCTTTTTTATTACCTTATAACTAATAACCTATAAACAACTAACAATCTTAACCTAAAAACCTAATAACCTTTTGTCTTATTGACGATGCAAAGGTACGACGATTTTGCCATTCCACCAAAACTTTTATGGAGAAAATGCGAAAAAAGCCCGAATTTTTGATGTATGTCAACTATGTGTGTGCGCACACAAGTGTTATGAAGCAGATATTTGACCTACATCAACCATTTTGCTTCCTATCGAAGAGAAAGGCTTCTTCGCTCATGAAGACGGCAATGGTCTTGAGGCGGAGATAGTCTTCTGAGAGATAGATGAGTCCCTGGTTACCCCATTTCTTTCCTGCTGAGTTGCGGCAGACGTAGTATCGCTGCTCGTCTTTCAGGAAAGTGCCGATGATTTCCATCACGTGGTCGTCGGTGGTGCGCAGCTGCTCAAACTCCTTCTGGCGGGAGGTAGGGGTTACGGGGCGTTCGTTTTTGGAGATATCCACATAGTTGTCTTTGGCGTGGATAAAGCCTTCTTCCGAAATATCGCCCTCCCAGCATACCGGGTGACCGTTCTCTATCGCCTTCTGGATATGGAGCATCATCTCATCCAGCGGCAGATTGAGGTAGGAGTCGTGCTGACGGTTGTCGGGAATCTCCAGGGCGAAGTACTCGCGGTAAGGGTGATGGGTGAAGCTGGTGAGCGATACATACTCTTCCGGGTAGCATACGCTGTGGGCGAACTCCAGCGGGGTATATTCGGCACCGAGCATGTGAACCTGCTTGGCAGGCATGTAGCCTATCTCCTGATCAAAGAGATTGTCGAGATCATCCTTCAGCTTTCCGAACCCCGACTTCTGTGAGATGGCTGCATCGCAGAGCTGCTCCACCTTCCGGCAGAGCGTCTTGTAGTTGATATCCTTCGGATCTTCGTAGCTGTCGTAGGGTTGTGCACCATACTTATCTATATAATGTATGAGCATGGAAGCCATGCCTCGCATGCTGATGGGCTTGCTGCCCTGCGAGAGATAGTACTCTATGGCTTTCTCCTGCAGCATCATTCGGGCGATGTAAGCCACGGAGAGGTTCACGGAGTCACCCTTCATGATATGTTCGCTCTCTATGGTAGCGAGCATGGCGTATGCCCAGCTGAGTTCGCTCTCGCCCTGATCCTTGACGGGAGTGGTGCTGATGAGCCTTACGTGGGCGGGCAGATTGTCCTTGCCCCCATCCTGAGAGGAAGGAGAGGATGATTTGCCCTGATATCCGCAGCTTATCAGAAGAAGTGCGGCGAGAAGGTGGAGAATGATGCTTCTATTCATATTCTTATTGTTGTTTATACCTTATTATATATATATAAGCAGTACAGAAGTTAAAGGAGTTCTGAAGTTATCACTCCCTACGGTCGTTTGGGAAGTTAAGAGACAATAGTCTTTAGCCGTAAAACGTAGGACATTTGTCACTTAACTTTCTTCTTACTTCCCTTAGTTCCTTTAAATTCCCTATTTAGTAATAACAATAAAAGTTCCGCCCCACACATCTGGATGGAACGAAACTTCTATCATCGTATTTATGCTTTGTTTTCCTTTTTCGCAGCTCGCTTAGGGCTGGAGGCGATGCTCCATACACCCGCTATGATGAGCGGAAGACTCAATATCTGGCCCATATCCATAGGCAATCCTGCCTCGAAAGCCACCTGAATCTCCTTGGTGTATTCCACGAAGAAACGGAAGGTGAAGATGAGGGTAAGGCAAAGGCCGAAATAAAGTCCGCTTCCCACACTTTTAGGACCCTTCTTCTTATAGATGAAGAGGATGAGGAGGAAGATGACGAGATAGGCTATCGCCTCGTAGAGCTGGCCGGGATGACGCGGATACTGATCTTCCTTGACGAAGATGAATGCCCAAGGCACATCGGTTACCTTGCCGATGATCTCGGAGTTCATCAGGTTGCCCAGGCGGATGAAGCAGGCGGTGATGCCTGATACGATACCCATGTTGTCGAGCAATGTCCAGCCGCCCACCTTCGTTTTGCGGCAGTAGAGCCAGATGGCGATGAACAGTCCCAGTACGCCTCCGTGGCTAGCCAGACCTTCATATCCCGTGAATTTCCAGCTGCCGTCTGCCATGTGATGCATCGGGATGAACATCTCTACCACGTGATCCCACTGGGTGAGGAAGTATTCCGGCTGGTAGAAGATGCAGTGTCCCAGTCGGGCACCCGCCAGGATGCCGACGAAGAGGTAGATGAAGAGCGGTTCAAACTTATCCTCGCCCAGCTTCTGCTCCTTGTAGAGGCGGTGCATCATCAGATAACCCAGCAGCAAGCCTACCATCCAGCAGGTGGCGTAGTATCTGATGGAGATAGGACCCAGGTTAGCCAGAACAGGATCCGGGTCCCATACGATATAGTTAAGCAGATTTGCCATCATAATCGTTATACGTTGAAGCGGAAGTGCATGATGTCGCCATCCTGTACGATGTACTCCTTGCCCTCGATGCCGAGCTTACCAGCCTCGCGCACAGCAGCTTCAGACCCATACTTGATATAGTCATCATACTTGATAACCTCTGCACGGATGAATCCCTTCTCGAAGTCGGTGTGGATCACTCCGGCACACTGAGGAGCCTTCCAGCCCTTGTGATAGGTCCATGCCTTCACCTCCATCTCACCTGCGGTGATGAATGTTTCAAGGTTCAGCAGGGCGTATGCCTTCTTGATGAGTCGGTTTAGGCCGCTCTCTTCCAGGCCGAGCTCTTCGAGGAACATCAGTTTGTCCTCGTAGGTTTCGAGAGAAGCGATGTCTTCCTCAGTCTTGGCAGCGATGACCATGCACTCGGCACCTTCTTCCTTGGCGATTTCCTCTACCTTCTTGCTATACTCGTTGCCGGTCTTGGCAGAAGCTTCATCTACATTGGCTACGTAGAGCACAGGTTTGGTTGTGAGGAGGAAAAGGTCGTGAGCCACCTTCTGCTCTTCCTTGCTTTCGAAAGTTACACCACGGGCGTTCTTTCCCTGCTCCAGAACAGCCTTGTAAGCCTCCAGAACAGTAACCATCAGCTTGGCATCCTTGTTGCCGGCAGCGGCTGTCTTCTGCTGCTTGGCGAGCTGAGATTCGATGGTTTCCAGGTCCTTGAGCTGCAACTCTGTATCGATGACGCTCTTATCCTCCAATGGGTCAACCTTGGCGCCACCTTCACGAACGATGTTATCATCGTCGAAGCAGCGGATTACGTGGATGATAGCATCGCACTCACGAATATTTCCCAAGAATTTATTACCAAGACCTTCGCCCTTGCTGGCACCCTTGACGAGACCTGCGATATCTACGATTTCGCAAGTAGCTGGGACGATGCGTCCTGGGTGAACAATCTCTGCCAACTTGTTGAGTCGCTCATCTGGTACGGTGATGACACCCAAGTTTGGTTCGATAGTACAGAAAGGGAAGTTAGCTGCCTGTGCCTTTGCACTAGACAGACAGTTGAACAGTGTAGATTTACCCACGTTTGGGAGACCTACAATACCACATTTTAATGCCATTTTATCTTTAAACGTTTAAATTTCTGGGTGCAAAGTTACACATTATAAATGAAAGATACAAAGAAATCGTAGAAAATTAACTAAAAATCATAGATGAGGGAAAATTGATGTTGGTAAAACAAGTGAAACGCTTCGGATGCATAACTGCTGATGAAATCATTCTCTTTTATTATAGAACGGAAATATATAAGTATTATAGGAGATTTTTCAATCGTACAGGTCGAAATTGTTTTTAAGACTAGAAGAAAGTTCCGTTCAAAACTATTGAACGGACATTCAAAATCATTGAACGAAGCTTTCTGCTAACTCTAGAAACATTTTCCTTTAAAGGTAGAAAGTAATTCCTTTGCAAGAAATGGAATGTAAATAAAGTAAAAAGGTCTCATGTCATATTCCCTACATTGGGAAAATGACATGAAACCTTTTGTTGGTATGATGGTTTTTATCCTTCAAATACCCCCTTCCACAATCCGTGGAGATTGCAGTATTCGCGAGCCGTAACATCCTTGGCTTCAGCGCTTGTCATGAAGATGGCTTCCGGTTTTTCGCCTGGTTTCAACTCATGGCGGAGCACATCGGTAGGGGTGAGCAGCTCTATCCACTGGATGTAATGCTCTGGGAGCATCGGATGCTCCACACTTCCTACTGTTACGCGATAACCGCCCTCGATAGGTTCTATCACAGGCACGTGCTTCTCCTTGGCGCCATCACTGGTGTTTTCCTTCATCAGCTTCATCGGCTGGCCACAGCAGCTGAGCACGGCTCCTGGGTTTACTACTTCTACCACGTTGCCGCAAATCTGGCAGCGGTAGATTTCTCTAATCTTCGTCATAATGGTTCCTCCTATTATTTTATGAATGTGTTGCCTGAATATCAGGCTTTTCATTCAGATGATTCCTTTGTGAGGATTTCTTTCGGGTGATTCCCCAAAAGAGTCTTACTCCTCTACAGGGCTGAAATCGTCCTTGCCTACTCCGCAAAGAGGGCAAACCCAATCATCAGGGATATCCTCGAATGCTGTACCTGGAGCGATGCCGCCCTCTGGATCTCCTACTTCTGGATCATAAATCCAACCACAAACGTCACATACATATTTCTTCATAATGTTTCCTTTCTTCTTTTTATATTAATAATCTTGTTCTTGTAGTCGTTATCAGACAAGTACTGCTGTATATCTGGGAATATCCTATTTTTCAGATGCTTTGCTGCACTTCTTTCTGACTGACAATGCAAAGATACAAATAGTTTTTCTAACTTCCAAATAAAATTGAATAAATTATAATTTTATTATATCTTTTAAATTATGATAACATTGTATCTTTTCCCCAAATTCTTCCCCAAAACTCCTTTCTTATCCCCATTCCCAGTCTTCCTTATCCTCGTTGCAGACATCTTTTTTATCCTATAATATATAGTTTTTTGTGTTTTATCGCTTTGCTCTGAAAAAAAAGTTGTATATTTGCACCATTATAACTAACTATAACAATTTTATTATGGGAATTAAAATGAATTTTAAGTCACAATTATGTGCCGCAATCCTTACTTTGGGTTGCTCTTGCCTTTCGGCTAATGCCATGGTTGCGAATGATGCTGCCAAGGAAAATAAGGCTCAGCATTATCAGCCATCTGCAGAAAACCTGGAATCACGCAAGCAGTTCCAGGACGATAAGTTCGGTATCTTCCTGCATTGGGGATTGTACAGCATGCTCGCTACCGGCGAATGGACAATGACCAATAAGGACCTGAACTACAAGGAGTATGCCAAGCTGGCTGGCGGTTTCTATCCTTCTAAGTTTGATGCTGCTAAATGGGTGGCTGCCATCAAGGCTTCAGGTGCCAAGTACATCTGCTTTACCACTCGCCATCACGAGGGATTCTCTATGTTCAAGACCAAGTATTCTGATTATAATATAGTAGATGCTACTCCTTTCCACCGCGACATCGTGAAGGAACTGGCGGATGAGTGCCACAAGCAGGGCATCGCTTTGCACCTTTATTACTCTCATATCGACTGGTATCGTGAGGATGCTGTTTGGGGAAGAACAGGTAGAGGTACCGGACGCCCTAACCCTGAGGGTAACTGGAAGAGCTACTATCAGTTTATGAACAACCAGCTTACAGAACTTCTTACCAACTACGGTAAGGTGAGATGTATCTGGTTTGATGGATGGTGGGATCAGGATCAGAATCCTAACTTCGATTGGCAGTTGCCAGAGCAGTATGCGCTTATCCATCGCCTGCAGCCAGGCTGCCTGATCGTAAACAACCATCACTCTTCTCCTTTCGAGGGTGAGGATGTTCAGGCTTTCGAGCGTGATCTTCCTGGAGAGAATAAGGCAGGATTGTCGGGTCAGGACATCAGTCGCCTGCCTCTTGAAACCTGCGAGACCATGAACGGCATGTGGGGTTATAAGATTACCGACCAGGATTATAAATCTACCAAGACGCTGGTACATTACCTGGTGAATGCAGCTGGCAAGAATGCCAACCTGCTGATGAACATCGGCCCTCAGCCAGATGGTGAGCTTCCAGCAGTTGCATTGGAGCGCCTGGCAGAAATGGGAGAGTGGATGAAGACTTACGGTGAAACCATCTATGGTACCCGTGGCGGCATCGTGGCTCCTCACGATTGGGGTGTTACTACCCAAAAGGGCAATCGTCTCTTCGTTCATATCCTGAACCTGAAGGATAAGAGCCTCTTCCTGCCTCTCGGAAACAAGAAGGTGAAGAAGGCTTTCGACTTTGCCAGCAAGAAGCCGGTGAAGGTTCAGAAGTGCGAAGGCGGTGTGCTCCTGAATCTCGGTGAGGTTCCTACAGAGATGGATAAGGTTGTGGAAATCGCACTCTAAGATTGTGTGAATATTATATTGGAAAAGTGTCGTAATCTCCTGGAATATTGGAAATTGTGACACTTTTTTGTTTTGTGAAAAAACGCTATCTGCGTTATCGGAAACAATCCTTTCTTATTATCGGAAAAATCTTTTTCGTTGTAGAAAAATCCTATCCCAAAAGGTTGGCTATGGTTTGCTTTACTCTTTCTGCAGAGGTAACAGGAGAGTTGCTTTCATCAGCGCCTTCGGCACCCATATACACGTTGGTGTTGAGCTGCTTCATCTTGCTCGGCACGTTGACTCTTGCTGAGAAGTGATATTCGTGGATACCGGTAGCATCGAAGATGGTGCGGATGTTATCCTCGTTTACGCCACATCCGGCAAGGAGGATGATTCGTCCGGCTGCTGCCTGCTTGAGCTCTGAAAGAAGCGCTACGCCTTCTACTGCCTTAGGTTGCTGACCCGATGTAAGGATACGGTCGCAACCCAGGGAGATGATGTCTTCCAAGGCTTTCTGAGGATTGGCTGTTCGGTCGAAGGCACGGTGGAAAGTAACGCTCATCGCTTCAGTTCTTTGCCGCCTTTCGCCAGTTCCACGAGTCGGCGGTTCGCCTCCATATCCACTTCTCCATCCTCTGTGAGGCATCCTATCACTACGCCATCCACGCCCAGTTTTCTGCAGAGGCGGATATCCTCCTCCATGCGTTCAATCTCCAGAGGGGTATAGAGAAAATCGCCACCACGAGGGCGGATGATGACGTGGAGCAAGGTCTTATCCAACAACTTTCGGGCAACTTTTATCTCGCCATACGATGGGGTAGTGCCACCCTCAGGTATGCCTGCACACAGTTCCACACGGTTGGCTCCACCTTCCTGCGCAGCCAGACAGCTCTCTACGCTGTTGGCGCATATTTCAAACTTAAAATCGTCTCTGTTCATAGTTTCTATTTTTTCTTTCTATTTAGTTATTTGATTATTACTAATTTTTTCTCTTTTTACTTGATTTCTCAATATTTGCTGCAAAGATAACATTTTTTCTTTTGGGGATGGCTATTATTTCGAAAAAAAACATTATTTTTGCAGAAAGTTTGTAACGTAACATCAATATATTAACTGGAATATAATAAATATAATTAAAAAGCTAACTAACAATGAGAAAGTTTTTAGTAATGTTCGCCATTACATTCTTAGCCTCTTGGCAGACAATGTTGGCAGCAAACGGCCACTTCATTACCGATGCAGCTTATCGCACGAAAGTGGAAACGGCCTTCAAACAGAAGGTAAATCTTGTAGGTAAGCAGTTTTATGACCAGAAGATGCTCAAGCAGCAGAAAGCTACAGCCGATGAGCAGGGAGCCTTGCAGTTCCTCTATGCCTATATGCCTGTGGCTGATGTAACCGACTATCCTACCAGCTTCTTCCTGGAGAATGTGCGCACCAGCTTCGAGGCACGCCAGCAGATGGCTTGGGGAAACAAGGTGCCAGAGTTGCTCTTCCGCCACTTCGTGCTCCCTGTACGCATCAACAATGAGAACCTGGATAATTCGCGTATGGTATTTTTCAAGGAATTGAAGGAGCGCGTAAAGGGTATGGGTATGAAGGATGCTATCCTCGAGGTAAACCACTGGTGCCACGAGCTGGTAACCTATCAGCCATCCGATGGACGTACTTCGGCTCCTCTTTCAACCATCCGTTCGGCTTACGGCCGCTGCGGTGAGCAGAGTACCTTTACGGTAGCTGCCCTGAGAGCTATTGGCATTCCTGCACGCCAGGTTTATACCCCACGCTGGGCACATACCGATGATAACCACGCCTGGGTAGAGGCTTGGGCAGATGGAACCTGGTATTTCCTGGGAGCCTGCGAGCCGGAAGCTGTACTGAACCTGGCTTGGTTTAATGCTCCTGCATCCCGTGCGATGCTGATGCATACCAAGGCGTTCGGCGACTACAATGGTCCTGAGGAGGTAATGCTCCGCACTTCCAACTATACCGAGATCAACCTCATCGACAACTACGGTTCTTCTGCCCGCATCGATTTCGAAATCGTAGATGCAGCAGGCAATCCTGTAGATGGTGCCAAGGTGGACTTCAAAATCTACAACTATGCAGAGTTCTGCACCGTAGTAACCAAATATACAGGTGCTGATGGTGCCACCTTCCTTTCTGCCGGCAAGGGCGATATGATGATCTGGGCATCCAAGAACGGCAAGTATGGCTTTGCCAAGGCATCTTTCGGCAAGGACAAGAAGGTAGTGGTTCGTATGGATCATCAGGTAACTGTACCTGGCGCAGAGCAGAAGACCATCCTCTTCCGCGACTCCTTCGATATCGTTCCTCCTCCAGAGCATGCCAACATCCCAGAGGTTTCTGCCGAGGCAAGAGCCAAGAACCTGGAGCGCTTTGCCTACGAGGATTCTATCCGTCATGCCTATCTTGCTACCTTCTATAATAAGGAGAGTGCATTGCAGGCTCTGAAGGATAATGGTCTTGCTGCAGGTTCTGAGGAGAATACCCAGAAGATGGTGAAGTATCTGGTAGGTTCAAGCGGTAACCACCGTGTCATCCTCACCTTCCTGAAGAATCACAAGGACCGTATCGACCGTGCCATCAAGCTGCTCGGTACCTTGAGTGCCAAGGACTTGAGAGATATGCAGATGGATATCCTGGAAGATAACTTCAATGCCAAGAGCGATCAGCTTTCTCCTCGCGTGGAAAACGAGATGATCATCACTCCGTTCAAGCAGTTCTTCGAGAAGGAGTTTGCCAAGCAGCAGGTTGCCTTCAAGAACAATCCTAATCTCCTGGTAGAGTGGGTGAAGAAGAATATCCGCATCAATCCAGACCTGAAGGCTCTGCAGATTGCCCAGACACCTATCGGCGTATATCGTTCACGCCTTACGGATGCCCGCTCTCGCAAGGTTTTCTTCGTAGATGTAGCCAGAAGCTTGGGCATCGAGGCTCAGGTGGATGAGGTGACCAAGAAGACTCAGTATAAGAATGCCAATGGTGGCGAATGGATTGACGTAGATTTCGACAATGCTGTGCAGAAGGCTTCTGCCATGGGAAGATTCGTGATGAACTATAAGGATAATGGTGCTGTGGATGATCCTAAGTACTACAGCCACTTCACTATCCACCGAATCAACCTGATGGTTCTACTTCGCTCCTGGAGTATCCAGAGGAGGGATGTACATGGAGCGGTACCTTCAAGAATGGTGTAGATCTGGATGAGGGCGATTATGCCCTGGTTTCTGGTACCCGTCTTGCCAATGGTGGTGTGCTGGCAGAGATGCAGTTGTTTCATGTAAAGCAGGGTGCCACTACCCAGGTGGATATGAATCTGCGCAGTTCTGAGACAGAGATTACCGTAAAGGGTAACTTCAATTCAGAATCCAAGTTCATCCTCTTGCCAAGCAATCAGGAGGTTAGCCTTTTGAGCCAGACTGGTCGCGGCTACTTCGTAACAGGTATGATCGGTGTAGGTCAGGAGCCAACCAACCACGCCCTGAAGGACATCGCCAAGGTGGCACAGGTATTCGAGAAGTGGGGTCGTCCTATCGTTATTCTGTTTGAGGATGAGGCATCTGCCAAGAAGTTCAGAATCTCAGAGTTCCCTGGTTTGCCAAAGAACATCATCTTCGGTATCGACAAGGATGGTTCCTGCCGCAAGGAGATGGTGGAGAATATGAAGCTTCAGAACAAGAACCTGCTTCCTATCTTCACGATTTCTGATACCTTCAACAGAGTGGTATTCCTCTCTCAGGGTTATACCATCGGATTGGGTGAGCAGCTGGAATCTGTAATCAAGAGATTATAACAGCTGAGCGTTTCTGCGTTTCACTTCATTTTACGCTAGTACTTTTTTGCACGGTAGATAGTGCAAACTCTATATAAAAATAAAAGCCCAGAGCATTCCGCCCTGGGCTTTTATTTTGCTGTTATTTCTTCACGGAGATGTTTTTGATCTCTACCTGCATATCCTTGTCGGCTGTACGGTTTTTGGTAAGCCACTTCTGGAAATCCTCGTACTTCAATTCTCTAGGCAAACCAGCTGCGGCATTATCTATCGCCTTGATGAATGGGTTAGGCGAACTGATTACATAGATATAATTCGTTTCTGCCGCCTTTTCGCAGGTCATGTTATATTCATCTACATCTGCTGGCTGAAAGAGCGGTGCAGCCGTCTTGGAATTGAAAAATACGTATCTCGTGTTGGCATCTACCTCACCTTGCCATCCTGCGATGACTGATAAGGCAGGAGACAGTAGGCATTCTTGCTGCCATCTATCAGATAAACGGCTACGTATCCCTTGGTAGATGACTGGTAGGAAAGATAGAGATCGTCGCCACTCTTGAAGTTGTCGCTTTCGAATCTATCTTCTGTACCGTTTCTCAGAATCTTGGCAACGAAACTGTTCTGTGTGGCAACCAGCTCCCGCGCCTTTCCGCTTACTGAGCATTTCACTACCAGCATGCCCTGTTCGTAGCTGATTTCGTACTTAGGTTCGCCGATGGTTTCCAGCCATTCACCCTTCACATCGCTGCTGCTCAGCGAGGTGAAATCCGTCTGGGTAGAGCCGTTGGTATTGTTCATCAGGGTAGCGTTATGCTGCGCCACCACGGTGCCGAACTCATCGCCCAGGGCTTGTATCTGCGCTCTGCTCAGAGCCGTCTTCTTGGCTTGCTCCAGTGATACGTTTTCCGGTGCATGGTAGATGTATTCTCCGTGCACTTTCCTGGTGCGCTGGGCATAGCTGGTTGTAGCTACGCCCAAAAGCATCAGAATCATCACAAAAATGTAGTGTCTCATCCTTGCTGATTTTTTTAATGTTATTAAAATTTAGGAGTTTAGAAGTTGAAGGAGTTATTGCTCCCTACGGTCGCTGAGAAGTTAAGACAATTGTCTTTTGGCATAGTTCTTAAACAACAAGACATACGTCTTAACTTCTTAACTCCTTAACTTCTTAACTCCACGATATACAAAAGTTCTGTATCTTATTTCAGCTTCAGCTCTTTCCAGCCTACTGCAAGCGAGGTAGAAGGAGTGGCAGTAGGAGTCTGAACCTTACGGTTGATAACCACTGACTGCTGCTTCACATTTTCAGAGATGTAGCTTTCGAGTTCGCCGAGGCTTACATCACCCTTGGTTTCCTGGAGTTTCTTCAGGAGATAGTAGGTGAAGAGGCCATGACCCTTTGCTGAGTATGGGAATGCGGTTTCATCGCCCGATGCTGCACTGAATACCACCATGTTGCCACGTGGATCTTCCTGCTTAGCCTTCAGCGCTACTCCACGGGCAGAAGCCAGCATACCTTCCTCGCGCTTCGAGCCGCTGAAGCAGGCATCCAGGAACACTACAATCTCCTTTGCCTTGGTAGAGCCCAACTCGGCATAGAGCTTGTTCAGAGAGTAGCAACCCTCTGTCTGCGTGCCATCGGCATCGGTAGGAAGCAGGTAGGCATCCTTTGTTGATTCGTTAGGAATACCATGGCCGGCATAGTAGAATACGATGTTGATGTCGCCGTTGAATGCGCTGGCGATGTTCTTGATATCGCGTATGGCGCGGAGCATCGTACCGTATGATGCATCCGCATAGTAGCGCACGTTTTCTGCCGGCATACCCAGTGTCTTCTCGCAGTACTTGGAGAAGGCAAGTCCATCGTTCAGAGCCAGTGGAACGCCTGCCACATTGCTGTAGTTCTGGTTGGCAATGACCACGGCAAAGGTCTTGGTGTTGCTGGTTGGATTCTCTGGGATATTCTCATCCACATCCGATGTTCCCAGCTTCACGTTCTGCTGCTGTACCGTCTGCTTGTTGGCATTCTCGTTGGATGCCAGCATATTGGCATTGATAGGGTCGAAGTGTACCTCTACGTTGGTGGCGGTATAGTTGAGCGCTGCAGCGTTATCGTACTGATACTGCTTGCCCGAAGGGGTGATGATGGTGAGCTTGGCGAGTGCCAGGTGATCCTTGTCGATGAAGTACTCTGGATCCTTAAACTGCATACCGTTCCAGTTGGAAGCGAAGATGCGTGCCTCGTTGTTGGCTCTTGGCACCGGTACGATCATCTCTCCGAGATCAGGCGATGTTACCAGGAATACCTCGTGGTCGGCATCGTATGGCTTCAGTTCCAGATGGCGCAGGTTTACTCTTGATTCGTACTTGCTGATGTATTCCTGCTGTGCGAGTCGCTGCATCTCTGCAATCTTGGCATCGCGGTTCTTCTCGGTCATGCGCGCACGATATTCATCCAGTGTTTCGTAGCTGTCCTTCTTCTGCCACTTGTCGATACGGTTTTCGATGAACGGGATGGCGAAGGCAGAGTAAGCCGGGATTCCTTTCTCCTCTTCAGCACTCTGCTCGTTGCTTTCGGTATGTACCTGAGGCGCTGCTGCAGCGATGGTTGGCTTGACATCGCCATTGAATTCGATGAGCTGAGGGATGAAGTTCGACTCAATCTTACCACCTCCGAGCGAAGCCAGCTTGTTGTTGATGATATTGAAGTTCTCCTTATCACCTACACACTTATATGCGATAGCGAGCGCCTGGGTGTATTTCAGCGAAAGAGGGTCGCTGATGATGATGTTCTTGATGTGACCGATCGAATAGGTGAAGTAATCCTTATATACGGTCTCCAGGTCCTTGATGTGAGGATCATTTTCCTTGAGTTCCAACGCCTGGTTATAGTTTTGCACACCTATATTGTAGTTGTTGATAGCCAGGTGCTTCAACACGTCAAGAGCCTTAGGGTGAGATACTTGCAGTTTCTTATAGATGTCAAGTGCCTGCTCGAAATGATGACCTTCCTCGTAGAGTTTTCCCTGGATGTTGAGAAGGGTCTCATCGTCTGGGCGGAGGGCAAGACCCTTGCCTACGAACTTCTGTAGGTTGGCATTATCCTTGTGGTCGATGCAGAGGTTTACTGCCGACGAAATGATGTCATAGTCGGTAGGATAGTTATCAGATGCCTGTTCGAGAGTGATGACGGCAAGCTGATATTTATTGGATTGTGCGCAAGCCTTGATGAGGTTGACGAATACCGATTTGCGGTACTTCTCGTCACCAGAACGGAGATAAGCTTGCAGGTATGGAATAGCTTCTTCATACTGGCGGCGGTTTACCAGATTGGCTGCCGCAAAGTAAGAGAGCTGTGAATAGGCTTTTTGAGAGGTGTAGCCACCATCGGCAAAGTCGGATAAGCCGACAACATCCACGTAGGCGCGTGCAAACTTGATGGCGTTTCCTGTGCTCTGGTTGTTACTGTTATAGGCTGCGGCATTAGGCAGGAAAGCAATGATATTCTTCATGTTGGCCATCGCCTGTGAATATTCGGCACTCGTCTTCTCTGAGTGGGTAATGATGGCGTAAGTTGCCGTATAGCAACGATATAGCGCGTCGTACATCTGAGATTTGTCCTCGTCCTTGTTGGCGAGCTGAACAAACTCTCTGTACGCGTCGTTAGAGTCTGTTATCGTCTGGGCAGCCAGTTTGCTGCCCGACGATAAGAGTAAAATAGATATTGCAATAAATACTTTCTTCATTATAGAATCCATCAATATTAGAATACATCAATAAAGGTGAACTTCACGCCGATTCGGCGGTATTCTCCACCCTTGTTCTCAGATACTTCGATATAAGTATCATAAGAGGTCTTCATCTTCTGGAGTGCTGGGATATTCTTCTCGATATAATCTTTCACACCCATAGCGCGCAAGTAAGCCAGCTGATCGTTCTCGCCGATACCGGTAGATTTGGTTACGGTGATATTGCTCAGTTCGCCGTTCTTGTGTACTGGTTCCTGCTCGAAGTCGCCATAGCAGCCATCGTATGCCACGGTGCGGCTGAATGGTAAGGCATCTGCCATACCGGTAATCTGAATCTTCACCTGCTTGCCCTCTGCGGTATATTTGGCGAAATCTTCCTCCAAAGCCTTCTTCACGATGGCGAGCATTGCCTGAGCGGCATTGGATTCTTCTACCTTGAAGCGACCTGGTGCAAAGTCATCCTTGGCCGAGTACTCCTCATCTACGGTATAAGATACATCTACATCATAGTTGAAGATGTTCTTACCTGATGCATCGGTGGCGTTGGCTACCTTGGTATGTACATCAATCTTGGTATGATCGGAGATGATGTTCTGTTCCTGGGCATTCTTCATGATCTTGTTCTTGATTTCCTCAAGCTTCAACTCTTCCATCTTGGCACCCTGAAGCTGCTCGAATGGTACGAAGTTGTCGTCTGACTCCAAGAATGCCAATGACTTACGCTCGGTGTTGTCGAACACGTATTTCTTGCCTGTCTTCTTGTTGATAACCTCGGTATATACAAGCTCGAATTCATCCTTGTCGTTCAATCCATACTGGGTATTGGTGAATTCCAGGCTTCCTGCATCCATGCCTTCCAACTCGCTAACAGGTACTGTCAGGTAGATGCTTGGCATGTTGTTGAATTCCAGGGTCAACATATTCATATCTGAGTTATAGTTACCGAGCTTTACGTCGGATGTGGTGAGGAGATTATCTGCCATATTGGTAGCAATCTGTGACTCGAAGAGGCGCATCTGCTTCAATCTTGATTCCTCGTTCACACGGGCATTGTAGTCGTCAAGGCTCTCGCCTTCCATACGCTTCATCCACTCATCCATGCGGCTGTTCAACTCATTCTTCAGCTTCTCCTGACGGTTAGGACTCAGGAATCCTACCGGGGTAAAGACGATTCCGCTGGTATAGTTGTGTACCAGGTAGATATCATTCTTCACGTTCTTGGAGAAGTTGATGTACTTGATTCCGCCTTCCTTGGCATCCACGTACTGGCGGTCGTCCTCATTGAGCAGGTTGATGAAAGCCACACGCTGGTCGCCTGTTACGATAGCCAGATACTTGTTTTCTGGGTGGAAGAAGCATCTTTCAGCGATACCCATGGCATCGAAGTGCTTGCTCACGGTGAAAGTCTTGGTATCATATACATCGCAGGTTCCGTCTGCTGTGAGAACTGCCATCTGCTTGCTGTTGCTTGAGAAGGCTACGTCCTTGAAAGCTGCCTTGAGCGGAAGGGTAGTGCGCACGGTTTCATTCTCCAGGTTGATGACCTGAAGCTTATCCTTGGTGCTGGCGATGAGGAAGAATCCGTTAGGGCTTGCATCGAGGCGAGTAGCTGGTTCGTTGATGGCGAAACTCTTCACCTCGCGGGTCTTGCGGGTTTCAAAGATGTGGATTTTGGAATCCGATCCCATCACGTAGAGGAACTTGGCGTTTGGTGAATAGCAGATAGCCAGTGGCTTAAACTGTTTATTGGTGGTAATCTTGCCCAATTGCTGATCCTTGGTCATCAAACTAAATACATCTACGGTATTCTTGTCTTTCTTGCTGTCGATGAAGGCATACGAACTGCCGCTTGGGTTGATGGTAAGTGCATTGATGCGATTACCTGTGTACATCAGGTAGTTACGCATATTATAGATTTCCTTGCCATTGTAGTAGTAGTAGCCACTATAGTAGTTGGCAAGTCCGTCTGGTACCTTATCGAATTTTACCTTGATTTCGTGCAGCTGCTTTTCTCAGCCTCCTGTGCAGAGAGCTGAGTGCAGTGCATCCTAAGAGGCAAACAATTGCCAATGTAGTCTTTTTCATGTGACTTTGCAAATATTATTTTGTTCCCAATACGTTATCAAGTTTCTTGTGAAGCTCCGCACTCTCGTTTTCGAGGCTCTGGCGGATGGCATTCTTGGCTGCAGCCTTAGCCATGGCTCCATTGTATGCGATGCGGACGAGTACTTCCTTGTTCTTGTTCTTCAAGGTACGGTAGCACTCCATGACAGTGATAGTTCTGCCGATGCTCTGTACGATGAGGCTCTTGCTGGCCATGATACTCTTGGTAACGGTAACTGCTTCTTCCATGGCAAGCTGCTGAGTAGCTACAGAGTTGTCGATAAGACCTGAAACTTCTGTCTGAATCTGAGCTGCAAGGTTCTGCTTGGCCAGTTCCATGGCTTGCATCTTGGCGCCGTCATAGTTCTCACCGATACTCATGGCTTCACCCATGATGTACATTGGGTACATAGATTCGTCATACTGATACTGCATAGCGTATGACTTATCCAACTGCTTTTCCAGTGGGAGTGCACCAGGAGCTGTCTGCCAGCCTTCTTTCTGAAGCTTCTTGGCTTCTTTCTTAGCAGCCTTTGATGCTTTCTCGTTGAGTTCAGACTTAGATGCCTTGAGCATCTCCAAGCGTTCTTTTCTTAAGTCCTTAGCATTCTGTGCCTGGGCAAATGAACTGATAGGTGCTGCCGTCAGGCAAAGCAAACCTACAAGGAAAAATAGATGTTTCATAAGCTTTGAATTTTATATTATCATTATTCTTTTTCTTTGCAAAGGTAGGGAAAAAAAGCCAATGTCTGTTGGTTCATTTTGGTTCAATTCTCCTTGCCTTACCTATACTTGATAGATTTCTGCTACAAATATACAAAAAAATAATAAAAGAACCTGTTGGCGGAATTAAAAAACCGCCTGAAAATTAGTATATTTTTATGGAGAAAAAGTTGTGCATCTCGTTGATTTTAAGTAACTTTGTAGTGTCCAATTATAAAGTT